>JAHKXX010000215.1 GCA_020627425.1 bacterium | reverse complement strand
CGGGAGTGAAGGCAAGTATACTTGTCTATTCTATTTTGTGTACCGGCTTTTGTATAAATCACTGAAGACTTAGACTGAAGAAGTAATAATGCTTACGGAAACACACGCCACACTCGCTGTACTGTTTCCCGGAAACAATAAGCAGAGTGAATAAGTATACTTATTTCCACTCCTTGCCAGCACGAGCGGCGCCCTGAGCGCCGTGACGCGGAAAAAGAGGTATAATAAACCGAACTTGTACGCGTGCCGATAAAGTCGGCGGTAAAACAAACCCGAGTGCGCGAATTGCTCAGCGCGAGCACGCGCAGGCGCAAAATGATGTTGACATTAGGTGTATTTGAGATTATAATAAAACGCAGAAATCAATATATGTGGAGGACAAATATGAGAATAAGAAAAATCATAAGTATCATACTTTGCGCTGTAATTGCTTGTTTATCGGCAGTACTCGGCGTAAATGCCGCAGAAGATCCGACGTTTATACTTGATGAAAAAATCAACGCCGACAAGACTGTAACGCTCAGCATTTCATGTACTCCGGACGTTGCTGCTGCCGGTACGATAAAGCTTGCATATAACGAAGACCGACTCAGGTTTGTTGATGCATCAAAGGGAACGATGGATGCGACTAACATAACGGTCAATCCAAAATCCGCAGATAACCTTATATGTGCAAACTTCCTTAAGGTAGACGGACCTGTTACGGGCGATACAAACCTGGTCGTCGTTAACTTTGAGATAACCTCGGGCGAATTCAGTCAGGACGATGTTGTTGTTGCTAATTTTAAGCTGTATGACATTGACAGCAAGCTGCTGACAAATGACTCTACGACGGATCCGGTTTATAAGCTTGATTCAAAAAGCTCTCCGTCGGATATAAAGGTAACAGACTCCAACGGTCTGGATCTCAGAGATAAAGCAAGGCAGCTGGTTTCTACTGCCTCTGTTGTAACTGCTTCGGGCAGCGAAAACAATGATAATAACAGTCAGTCCAACGTCAGCGGCAGTACCGGTAACAATGGCAGCAAATCATCAAACGGCATCATTGGCGGCTCAAAGTCTTCAAACGGAAGCAATAACTCTTCTAAAACCTCATCAGCTTCGGCGAGTGACCCCGAATCAAAAATGAATCTGACTGTGATCATATTCATTATTGCCGTAGTTGTTGCCGGCGTTGTACTTGCTCTTGTTCTTATCACAAGAAGAAAACACTGATACTGCTTGCCTGAAGCTCAGGAATGTATTTTCAGCCTTTAAAGCCACAGCATTTACACTTTACCGTAGATGCTGTGGCTCTTTGCATAGAAAAAAATAATGACTGATGAGTATACCGGCACAATAAGCACATATTTTGCGGTGAGGATAGATTTATCATCTGTTAAAACCTTGTTTTAAGGGAATAATAAAGTAAATAATTATTACTATTATTGCTGATTGTTGACGAATGGAGTAAATTGGGATATACTATATAGTAGGTTAGTGTGGAATTAAGCAGAAAGGACGCAGAATATGATACATCTTGAAAATGTTTCAAAGGTATATTCAAACGGAACAGAAGCACTAAAGAATATTGATCTTGATATACAAAACGGTGAGTTTGTATTTATCGTCGGTCCGTCCGGAGCAGGAAAAAGCACCTTCTTAAAGCTTTTGATGCACGAGGAAAAAGCCACCTTCGGTAAAATAATCGTAAACGGATATAATCTTATGAAAATAAAAAAGCGCCGTGTACCCTATCTTCGCAGAACCATGGGTATAGTATTCCAGGATTTCAGACTTATAGAAAAAATGAGCGTTTATGACAATATAGCCTTTGCCATGAGAGTAATAGGCAAGCCCGAAAAGGTCATCAAAAAAAGAGTAAAACAGGTTATCAGGCTTGTAGGGCTTGAGGGCAAGGATAAACGCCGTCCGAACGAGCTGTCCGGTGGAGAACAGCAGCGTGTAAGCCTTGCAAGGGCGCTGATAAACAAGCCCGAGCTGATCATTGCGGACGAGCCGACAGGAAATATAGACCCAGAACGTTCGTATGACATTATGAAAATGCTGTCGGTAATAAGCGAACGCGGAACCACTGTCGTTGTCGTAACACACGAGCACGACCTTGTAAACGAGTTTGGCGGACGGGTTCTGTGGATCGAGGACGGCGAGATCGTATCGGACAAATTCATTCCCACTAAATATCATTCAAAAGAGCCGTACATTGATAATACCGATAATACGGACAAAACAAATACGGAGGTGGACTGATGAAGCTGTCGAGCCTTGGCTACCTCATTAAAGAGGGCTTTAAAAATATCCGGACGAACAGAATGATGACTCTGGCGTCTATAGTTGTTCTTGCATCTTGTCTTATTATCACCGGTGCGGCATCGCTGATTTCCGTTAATGTCAGCACACTTATTTCAAAAATAGGCGATGACAACGAGCTGACTGTGTACCTTGATCTGGAACTGAACAATATTGACTCCATAAAGTTGGGAGCAGAGCTTAAAAAAATAAAGAATGTCGAAAGATGCACCTATTACCCGAAGGATGAAGCAATAAAAGAATACAAGGAAAACCTCGGAGATGTGTACGAGAGTATGCAGGGTGACGGAAACCCCTTCCCTAATGCATACAAGGTACAGATAGACGATCTTTCCAAATATAAGGAAACTGTGTCACAGATAAAAAAGATCGACGGAGTGGATTCAGTCAGTGACAGAAGCGGCATTGCGAGCGCACTGACAAAGCTGAACTATTTTGTAACGATAGTAGGCTTCTGGCTTGTACTTATCCTCGCTGTGGTCACTATGTTCATAATTTCAAATACAATAAAAATGACAATGTATTCAAGAAGATACGAGATAAGCATTATGAAATCCGTCGGCGCAACTAACAGGTTTGTAAGGATTCCGTTTGTAGTGGAGGCTATGACCATCGGCTTGCTGTCCGGTGTTCTTGCCTCTGCGGTACTGCTCTTGATATATGATCCCGTCAGACAGTTCGGTGCAGGTATAGTCAGAATGATAGGAACCTCGACTATTCCCGAGTCACAGATATGGTTACCTCTTGTGGTGACTATGTCTTGCGTAGGTATGCTGATAGGACTTGTGGGCGGCTCCGTCTCAATTACCAAGTATCTGAAAAAAGAAGGAGGCGGTATTCTTGGCTGGTAGCTTTAAAAAGACCGTGGCTATATTGATCTCACTGCTCATCGCGTTTTCGGCGGCAGCAATTCAGAGCAGTGCATTTGACGAGGAAGAAAACTCCCGTCAGCGCGCAGAACTAAAGGAGGAAAACTCCGAGATAAAAGAAGAGCTGAGCGAAACAAACAAAGCAATAAAGGATAAGGAAAACGAAGCCAAGAAGCTACAACAACAGATCTCGGAGCTTAGTGAAAAGATAAAAAACAGCAATCAGAAAATAAAAAACCTTAATGACAGGATCGTAGAAAAGCAAAAGGAGATTGATGAAAAGCTAAAAGCAATAGAGGACAGGCTCGACTACCTGAGAAAGCGACTGAGAGCAATATATATGCAGGGCGATACCTCGTCGCTTGAAATAATCCTCGGAGCCAAGGATTTTTCGGATTTTGTTGACAAAGCGGAAATGATGCAGAGCATCTCGGACTATGACAACAAGCTTATCAATTCCCTGCAGTCGAAAATGAAAACGATCAGCACGGAGCAGGCAAAGCTGAAGGCGGACAAAAAAACAGTCGAGGAAGAAAAAGAAGCCCTTCAGAAGAACCTGAAAAAAATCAACACGCTGAACGAACAAAACACAGAGCTTATAAAAGAACTGAATACTAAAAAAAGCACTCTTGAGCAAAAGATAGAAAACAACAAAAACAGACAGAACGAGCTGTTAAAAGCTCTTCAGGCTTATAACAAAGAGCTTGCCCAAAAGGCAAAGGAGTCTGCCGGAGAAAGCGGGGACGTTTATTCTGATGAAACGGAATATGTCGTAGAGCCTACAGACGGATACGTCTGGCCCTGTCCAGGACACACCTATCTTACCTCTACATTTGATGAGTGGCGCGGAGCCAACAACCACGGCGCTCTCGATATAGCAGACGGTAGCATATATGGTGCAAAGGTAGTTGCCTGCTATGAGGGTACTGTATTCTCAACCTGTACTACCTGTGAACACGATTACGGAAAGTACTCCAGTTGCGGCTGCGGAGGCGGCTACGGGAATTATGTTATGATAGACCACGGCGGCGGAAAGATCTCTATCTATGGACACCTGTCCGGTGTTACGGTCACACCGGGGCAGACAGTTGTCGGCGGTCAGCTGATAGGCTATGTCGGTTCTACCGGCTATTCAACAGGACCCCACCTTCACTTTGAAACACAGTATAACGGCGTACGCTATGACCCGTTGTCTGAATACTGACAAAAAAACAGAGGAGATATACTCTCCCCTGTTTTTTTATTATTCATAAAGCAAAAGGAGGAAACCACGTTTCCTCCCGTTTTTAATCACTGAATAGAGCTGTCAAGATAATGCTCAAGCTCCTCGTCATCTCTTTTTTGTTTTTCTTTAAAAATCAGAAAAGCGGTAACCGCTGCCGTAACCGCAGCAACGAGACCTATTACCGTAATCAAAACAGTAATAACCTTCTTATTCATAATAAAAAACCTCCTTCGCAGTCTTAATACTTTAGTTCATTGTACATTATTTTTTCAAAAATGTCAAGTAAATTAAATTTTTTTTGTTAATTCTGCAAAACAGAAGTAATAAAAAAGCAGAACTCTACGGTCCTGCTTTTGAGCTTTATGAGTAAAACAACAAAGCTCCTCTTTAATTATGCAGATGCATTAAGCTTGCGTGCGAGCGCAGACTTCTTTCTTGCAGCGGTATTCTTCTTAAGAATTCCCTTTGCAGCAGCCTGATCGATCTTCTTGATAGCAACTCTGACAGCCTGCTCCTTATCTGCAGCGTTAGCTTCGATAGCAGCATTAGCCTTCTTTATGTTTGTTCTCAGAGCAGATGTAACGATCTTATTGGCAGCAGTCTTTGCAGCAATAACCTTTACACGCTTCTTAGCTGATTTAATGTTCGGCATAAACACACCTCCTTACAATTGCATACAGTTTATATTATCAATATTTTTTATAAATTGCAAGTGTTTTTTTAATATTGGGCAAATTTTTCCTCAGTTTTTTTTCAGAGCAGCCCATATGGTATCAATCACCAAAATAATCTATAATCATATCATAAATTCATTATTAATTAAAATTGTTTTTTTCTATGAATTATGATATTATAATCTTTGTGCAAAAGGAGGTAGGTCTTATGTCGGCTTTCTCAGGCTGTGAATACTGCGCCCACTACGTTTACAATGAGGACTATGAGTGCTATGAATGTCTTGTAGACCTTGACGAGGACGATCTGGCGCGTTTTATGTCCGGTTCTGTTGACAGCTGCCCCTATTTCAGCAGCGACGATGAATACAGGATCGTCAGAAAACAAAACTAATCTTCAGGAGAAAGAAATGAACAAATTTTTTCAGTTTATTACAAACATCATCTATGGCTGTATTATAGGTATCGCGAATATCATCCCCGGCGTCAGCGGAGGAACGATGGCTGTCGTGCTGAATATTTATGACCGGCTTATAGACAGCGTTATCGGTATCAAAAAGCACGTCAAGGAAAGCATACTCTTTCTTTTGCCTGTACTTATCGGCGGTGCTGCGGGAATCTTCGGCTTTGCCGTACTGCTGAATGAATACCTGTTTAAGTATTATCCTATGCCGACGTTCTTTCTGTTTATCGGACTTATAGTCGGCAGTCTCCCTCTGGTGTTCAGGAAAGCTCTGGAAACAAAGTTTTCGCCCCTGTCAGTGATACCTATGGCAGTCTTTTTCGGCATTATGATAGGTCTTATATTTTTGGATCCCGGAGAAAAAACAAGTGCAGACGCAGTTACCGTGGCAAGCTTTTCGATAAACATAGGCTCGTGGGCTTATTTGTTCTTCGGCTCGATCCTTGCCGCTATGTGTATGATAATCCCCGGCGTCAGCGGTTCTATGATACTGATGATACTCGGGCTGTATCCTACGGTTCTAGGCGCGATCTCTTATCTGAAGCAGGATCTTATGCAGAGTGCCATGATACTTCTCCCTGTCGGTCTGGGCGTTATAATAGGACTGCTCGGCGGAGCAAAGCTGATAGACGTTTGCCTCAAGAAAGTCCCCCAGATGACGTTTTTCGCTATTATAGGTCTTATGATAGGCTCGCTGCCTACTATATATCTAAACCCTGTAAAGTATAATGCAGCAACAATAACTGCATCGGGCGCAGATATTGCTCAGTATAACTACGGTCATTTCGGATTTGACATAACAGGTATCATTTCCATAGCAACATTTATAATCGGCTGTGGCGTTGCACTGATCTTCGGCAGCGAAAAGCTGAGGAAATTTACAGAAAAGAAAAAAGCCAAGAAAAAAAGCCAAACGGCTGAATAAAGCCCGGCTAAAGAATAATTAAAAGCTCCCGACTGTATTTTTTACAGCCGGGAGTTTTTTAGTCGTGAAGTCTTTTTATTTTGTTATTTAT
>JAHKXX010000214.1 GCA_020627425.1 bacterium | reverse complement strand
GGTGAACGTCGCGTCATACCTGTTCTTTTCACCTGTGTTTTTTGCAAGCATCGGTATAAAGACCGTCCTGTCGGGTATGGACGGACAGATCATAATGTTCTCCGGTGTGCTGCTGCTTGTGGCTATCGCCTCAAAGATAATCGGCTGCGGTATCGGCGCAAAGCTATGCCGCTTTAAAAATCGTGAGGCTCTGGCTATCGGCATAGGCATGGTGTCGCGCGGAGAGGTAGCTCTTATCGTTCTGCAAAAGGGCGTTGCCGCAGGTATAATAGACAACAGCCTGTTTCCTGCTATAGTTCTCGTGGTAGTTGTTACTACGATAATTACGCCCGTGCTGCTGAAGCTTGTACTCGGAGGAAGCAGAAAAAAGCACGCAGAAAAGAAAACTGCTGTTCCGAAAAAGCCCGAAAAGCTGAGGGCAGGGGTGTGAGTGTAAAAGAGTGCTGCCTTTTGTACCAATGGCGTCAACTTAAGAAAACACAAAAGTTTCGCCCGCCTTTTCAAAGGCGGCGGAGTCCAGAGGGCGCGGGTGTCCGGTGGAGACCTCTCAGCCGCAGGCTGAGAAGTACCGACCGAGCCGACAGGCGAGACCTTCCCCTTGTAGCGGTTGGTATATAATGTGCCTCGCTGCCGTAAGGCAGCGAACCTGTAACCTTAAGTTGACGCCATTGCCCTTTGTACTGCTTTTGTAAAAACTCTGTCAAAGCTTTTTTAAAATATTTCAAATTTATACTTGCTTTTTTTCGCGCAGTGTGTTATAATTGCCTATGTTACTTGGGTATGTACGAAAGAGGTGAGCTACCATGAAGGAGAATATACATCCTAATTACCAGCAGACAACTATTACATGTGCTTGCGGTAATGTTATCGAAACAGGATCAACAAAGAAGGATATTCACGTTGAAATCTGCTCAAAATGTCATCCGTTCTTTACAGGCAGACAGAAGCTGGTTGATACGGGCGGACGCGTTGATAAGTTCAAAAAGCGTTACGGTATGGGCAAATAAAACAAACCGCACTGTTTCAGGCGGCGCACGTTTTCGTGTGCCGCTGTTTTTTCATATCTATTTGGAGGTGTGCCGGTGTCGTACAAAACGGTAAGAAGGGAAGCAAGCGATGAATTTACAGAGCAAAGGTCGAGATTTATCGGCTTTGCAAAGCCCGTAAAGACTGAGGAGGAGGCTGTCGCCTTTATAAACTCCAAGAAAAAGGAATATCACGACGCAAGACACAATGTTTATGCATATTCCCTCAGAGAAAACAATCTGAAGCGCTATTCGGACGACGGCGAGCCGCACGGCACGGCAGGCGTACCGGTGCTTGATGTTATAGTAAAGTCCGGAGTCACGGACGTAGTAGTAGTAGTGACGCGGTATTTCGGGGGAATACTTCTCGGTGCAGGGGGGCTTGTACGCGCATATACAAACGGTGCCAAAATAGCTCTTGCCTCTGCCGGTATAGTTACTATGGAGCAGTCGGTGTTTATGAAGATAGTTACCGATTACAGCCGCTACGGAAAAATATCGTCGCTGATAAGTGAAAACGGCGCAGTGCTTGACGATACTATATTTGAAGATAATGTGTCTCTATGCTTTCATATAAAAAAGGACTCATCCTACGCCTTTCAGAAAAAACTTGCCGACGCTACTGCCGGACAATTATTTGCAGAGACAGTAAAAGAGGGATATGCCGAATACTTAGGAACCACTGAATAAATCACGCCTAACGGCTCAGCACTCATCTCGCTTGCATCTTTTCCGCCATCTTGCACCAAATTCGCTTGATACAATCTGACGAAAGATCTGACAGCGCGATATGAGCACTGGATTTAATCAGTGATTCCCTAAAAAGAGTAAACGTTACTTTTTTTGCGTATATATAAATAGAAACTATTTTTCTATTGGCAGGTGATAAAAATGACCATCAGGGAGCAGACAGAACGGATAGAAAAACAAACGCTGTCTTCCTTTGCTGCACTGTCATCGGGCTCACGAGGCAGAGTCCGCGAGGAACCACAGTGTCCCATACGAACGGTTTTTCAGCGTGACCGCGACAGAGTAATACACTGCAAGGCGTTCAGACGACTAAAGCACAAAACTCAGGTCTTTTTATCCCCGGAGGGCGATCACTACCGTACAAGACTTACCCACACTTTAGAGGTCTCCCAGATAGCCCGTACTATCGCGCGTGCGCTCAGAATGAATGAGGATCTTACCGAGGCTATAGCTCTGGCTCACGATCTGGGGCATACGCCCTTCGGACACGCCGGAGAGCGAGCGCTCGATGACCTCTATCCCGGCGGCTTTCGCCACTATGAGCAAAGCCTTCGCGTTGTGGATATTATCGAGAAGGACGGCGAGGGACTGAACCTTACATATGAAACGCGAAACGGTATAGTCTGCCACACCAAGGGCAAGCAGGCGGATACCACAGAGGGCAGGATAGTAAGGCTTGCGGACAGGATAGCCTATATCAATCACGATATAGACGACGCACTCAGGGCAGGAGTGCTGCACGATGATGAGATACCGCTTGATATAAGGGAGACTCTCGGCAGCAGCACCGCAAGGAGAATAAACACCCTTGTTGTGTCCGTTATAGAGAATACCGACAGCGATATTCTGAAGATGGACGAAGCCGTACAGGACGCGTTTGACCGGCTGTACCGGTTTATGTTTGATACGGTCTATATAAGCGACTATGCAAAGCTTGAAGAAAAAAAGGTTCCCGAGTTTATGAAACTGATGTACAGTTATTTCCTCCGACACCCAGAAAAGCTGCCGGAGGAAAATAAGCTGACGGCACGAAGGGAATCCACCGAGCGTGCAGTCTGCGATTACCTTGCAGGTATGACGGACAACTACGCTCTCGAGACCTTTGGCACCATATTCATACCCCACAGCTTCAGTACCAATCAGGGGCGGTAATAGATCATTCGATGTTGACAGCTTAAGGCTTTTAGATTCGCTGCCTTACGGCAGCGAGGCACGTTTGTTACTGACCGCTACAAGGGGAAGCCCTCTTTCCCAGGGCTTCCCCTCTCAAAAAATAGTCCACAGGACTATTTTTTGATTCACCCCTTGCGGAGGGATCAGGAAAAAGGAGTTTCGCGCTCTGCGGAGCGCGACCAGAGACTCTGTCTCTGGACTCTGCCGCCTTTGTAAAGGCGGGCGAAACTTTTGTGTTTTCTTAAGATGTTGACATTGGTTGATCATTTACACACAAATCCATTATTTTGAAAAACGGAGAAAAAATGGCAATTTCACAGGAATACATACAGGAACTGAAACAAAGGACAAACATCGTGGATGTTGTTTCCGACTATGTTACCCTGAAAAGAGCAGGCAGGAACATGGTCGGACTTTGTCCGTTTCACAGTGAAAAAACACCCAGCTTCAACGTATCCGGCGAAAACGAGTTCTTTCACTGCTTCGGATGCGGTGCCGGCGGAGACGTTATCACCTTTATCCGAAGGATAGAAAACCTTGACTATGTGGACGCGGTAAAGCTGCTGGCACAGAGAGCCGGGATGCAGATGCCGGAGGACAGCAAAAATTCAGGTCTTTCCGGTCTTAAAAACAGAATATATGAAGCAAACCGCGAGGCCGCGCGCTTTTTCCACAGGGTGCTGTATTCCCCCGATGGCAAGGAGGGACTTGAGTATCTCAGAAAGAGGGGACTGAGTGAAAAAACAATAATCCACTTCGGTCTCGGCTTTTCTCCCCAGTCAAGGTTCGAGCTTACGAATCACCTGAAGGGCAAGGGCTTTACAAACAATGAACTGCTTCAGGCAGGGCTTGTGAAGAATTCCAAAAACGGCTATCCCTTTGATATGTTTTCGGACAGGGTAATGTTTCCCATAATCGACCTGCGCGGAAACGTCATAGGCTTCGGCGGCAGGATAATGTCCGATATAAAACCGAAATACCTTAATACCCCCGAGACACCGGTCTTCAATAAAAGAAAAAATCTTTTTGCCCTTCGCTTTGCAAAAAACAAGGCGAACGGACAGCTTATCCTCGTAGAGGGATATATGGACGTCATAGCCCTTCATCAGGCAGGAATAGAAAACGCCGTAGCTACTCTCGGTACGGCGCTTACCGAGGAGCAGGCGCTTGCGATAAAGCGCTACTGTAAAGAGGTAGTCATATGCTACGACTCCGACTCCGCAGGTCAAACGGCTACCGCGAGGGCTATTGATATTCTCAGGACTACGGGAATAGAGATAAAGGTACTCACTATCCCGGACGGAAAGGACCCGGACGAGTTTATAAAAAAGCACGGCGACCAGGGCAGCGCCCGGTTTCGTATGCTTCTTGAAAAAAGCGGAAATGATATAGAGTACAAGTTGCAAAAGCTGAGGAGCAGCTATGACCTGGGGGATACTCCTCAAAGGGTACAGTTTATGACCGAGGCAGTCAGACTGCTATCAGAGCTTGACAACAGTATAGAGAGGGATATTTATCTTGCAAACCTCAGCCGGGAGCTTGGTGTGGATAAATCCGCGCTGACGGATCAGGCAAAAAAATATATCAGTAAAAACCGCCGGGAAGCACAGAAGAAGCAGCAGCGTGACGTCGTTATGAGTATGACGGGCAGAAAAAACAAGACCAATACCGAGAAGGTCTATAATCTGCGCGCTTCAAACGCCGAGGAAGCGATAATCGCTGCTCTGCTCTATGATCCCGACACGGCGGACTACGTTTTTAAAAATCTGCCGCCCGACAGATTTGTTACCGGGTTTAACCGCCGCGTATATGGATCGCTGAAAAAAAGATTTGAGAATAACGAGGATTTTACCATTACGGATATATCCGGAGATTATTCTGCTGAAGAAATAAGCTATATTACGGATATGCTGGTGGCACATCCGAGAGATCCCGATCCGCTCGGCGCAGTAAAGACCTATATCGGGGTCTTGTCCGAGGAAAGTGAAAGGCTTACTCCCGAGGAGCTTGCAAAGGCGGACAACGATACCATAATGGAGCATTTCAGAAGGCTCAAGGACAAAAAGAAATAAACGGAGGAATTTATTATGGCAAATGCAGCACAGCCGGACAAGAAAACCATCCTGAAGGATCTGATGGAAACAGGCAAGACAAAGGGTCAGCTGACGAACAAGGAGATACTTGACGCTATCGGCGAGATGGATATGGATCCCGAGCAGCTTGAAAAATTTTACGATACGCTGGAGACAAATGGTGTAGAGATAGTAGAGACCCTGGATGATATAATGCTTGACGACGCCCAGCTCTCCAATATTGCAGCAGGCGGTGATCTTACCGACGACGATACCGAAGAGCCACAGATAGAGAATATTGCCATAGACGACCCTGTAAAGATATATCTGAAGGAAATAGGCAGGGTGCCTCTGCTGACGCCCGATGAGGAGATGGAGCTTGCTATAAAGATAGCAAACGGCGATACTAACGCCAAAAAACGTCTTTCGGAGGCAAACCTGAGACTTGTTGTAAGTATTGCAAAGAGGTATCTCGGACGCGGAATGCAGTTCCTTGATCTTATTCAGGAGGGCAACCTCGGTCTTATAAAGGCGGTAGAAAAGTTTGACTATACCAAGGGCTTCAAATTCTCTACCTATGCTACATGGTGGATAAGACAGGCTATAACAAGAGCTATAGCAGATCAGGCAAGGACCATAAGAATACCCGTACACATGGTAGAGACCATAAACAAGGTAAAGAAGGTATCAAGCCAGCTGCTGCATCAGAACGGACACGAGCCTACAGCCGAGGAAATATCCGAGGTGCTCGGTATGCCGACAGACAAGGTGCGCGAGATAATGCGTGTGGCTCAGGAGCCTGTATCGCTCGAGACGCCTATCGGCGAGGAGGAGGACAGCCACCTCGGCGACTTTATCCCCGATGATGACGCGCCTGCACCACAGGACGCGGCTTCACACACACTGCTCAAGGAACAGCTTGCCGATGTGCTGTCTACGCTTACTCCCCGTGAGGAAAGCGTGCTGAAGCTGCGCTTCGGACTGGAGGACGGCCGATCCCGCACTCTGGAGGAAGTAGGCGAGGTGTTCAACGTCACCAGAGAGCGTATCAGACAGATAGAAGCAAAGGCTCTGAGAAAGCTTCGCCATCCGAGCAGAAGTAAAAAGCTGAAGGACTTTTTGGACTGAGCCGTTTTTCAATAAAGAAAAAGGAAGAGAGATAAAATGCCGATAAAGATACAAAGCGGACTTCCTGCGTACAAGGTGCTGGAGTCCGAAAACATATTTGTAATGACAAACGAGAGGGCAGAGTCACAGAATATAAGACCGCTGAAGATACTTATTCTGAATCTGATGCCCACCAAGATAGAAACCGAGACTCAGCTGCTGAGGCTCCTCGGAAACACCCCCATACAGGTGGATATAGAGCTGCTGCAAACGGCAACCCATATATCAAAGAATACTCCGCAGGAGCATCTGACAAAGTTCTACAAGACATTTGACGAGGTACGGGACGATTATTTTGACGGTATGATAATTACAGGCGCTCCGGTAGAGCTGCTTCCCTATGAGGAGGTCGACTACTGGTCAGAGCTTTGTGAGATAATGGAGTGGTCGGTACATAATGTATACAGTACGTTTCATATATGCTGGGGCGCACAGGCAGCGATGTATTACCATTACGGCATACAGAAATATGTTCTCCCCGAAAAGCTTTCTGGGGTCTATGTACACAGGATAAAGGACATTTTCCATCCGCTTATGCGCGGCTTCGACGACAAGATACTTATCCCGCATTCACGCTATACCGGCATACACCGTGCGGATATTCTACAGCACGATGATCTGGAGATACTCGCCTCGTCAAGCCTTGCCGGCACTGCTATAGTTGCAAACAAAAACGGCAGACAGTTTTTTGTTTTCGGTCACGCCGAATATGACAGAAACACCCTTGCCGGTGAATACTTCCGTGACTGCAACAAGGGTATAAAGCCCGCCCTGCCGTATAACTATTTCCCCGGCAACGACCCGAGAGCACTGCCCCAGCTTACATGGAGAAGCTATGCTACTATTCTTTATTCAAACTGGCTGAACTACTTTGTATATCAGCAGACTCCGTTTGACGTTAAGGAAATAAGATCCTTCAAGTGATAACAAAAAAACAAAGACCGCGGTATTATTATCAATTAATACCGTGGTCTTTTATTTTTTAATAATTTTTTCTTTTTTAAAAAACACAAAAGTTTCGCCCGCCTTTACAAAGGCGGCGGAGTCCAGAGGCAGAGCCTCTGGTCGCGCTCCGCAGAGCGCGAAACTCTTTTTGTCTGATCCCTCCGCAAGGGGTGAATCAAAAAACAGTCCGGTGGACTGTTTTTTGAGAGGGGAAGCCCTGGGAAAGAGGGCTTCCCCTTGTAGCGGTTGTTAAATAATGTGCCTCGCTGCCGTAAGGCAGCGAACCTGAAACCTCAAGTTACCGACATTGACCCCAACGTACTCAGCTTTAAGTTATAGAAACCTTGCTACGTTCGGCTTTATCAGTCCGTACATTTTTAGTCCCTTGTCGTGACCAAAGGAAGCCATAAGGGCGAGATATATTTTCTGCTTTGCTCTGTTGTGGCTTTTGTTGTCGTTTATTATAGTCATTATCCTGTCTATGTCCGCTCCTGCAAATTCCGAGTCGGAAATAATGTCCGTTATCTCCTGTCTTAGTTGCTGTACAGACTCCCCGGACTCGTCGGCGGCTTTTGTTTTTTCCTCGTCCGCTTTCTTTTTTGCTCTTTTTGCGGATTTCTTTTTTTCGGACTTCTTTTTGTCCGACTTCTTTTTGTCGGTCTTCTTTTCTTCCTGCTGTACGGGGTCTGTGACAGCATCGCTTATCTGCTCTGCATTATTGTCTGCACTGTCGCTTACATCAGGCTCTGTAGCTACAGGCTCAAAGGACGGTACAGCTTCTGCTGCCTGCTCTGCCACAGTATGTTCCTCTGTGTGTTCGTCATAGTTATCAAGAACACCGGCTATCAGCCGTATTATATTCGCAGACTCTTCGGGAAATCTTTTTGCGATCTCTTGTGTTACGTTCCCGGCAAAATCGGGTTTTCCGTAGTATGCAGAGGCTGTTTTTCCGATAAAGCCGAAAACTTCGGAATTATATGCCGGCTTGTTTTCCTTTAAGGCTTTAAACAGATCGGTGTTAAGCTGTATTTTTTTCGGGATCCCTCTTTTTTTTAGCTTTCCGGAGTCCCCCGGCTCTGTGTTCTCGGTCTTTACAGGCTTTTGCGGCTTTGCACTGAGGGTCTCCTCGGCTTTTTCTTCCTTTTTCGGCATTGCTTTTCTCTTTAGCTTTGGTGCAGCTCCCTTTACAGAGAGCCTTGCCGATTTTTTTGTCTCGGTAAGCGGAGCTATTACCGAGATCTGTGCTCTGCGCGTTACAGAAACATTTTCGTAATCCTTCCAGAAGGGGAAGATCCTGTCATAGCCCCTGTCAAGGCTTACTATGCAGTACTGCATTTCACTGCCGTATTTTTTTATTATGTAGCCAAGGTAGGACATAAGATGTATATCAAGCGACTGGTTCCCAATCGGCGCCTTTATCGCGTCTATGCGTACCTCTTTGTTTTCGCTGAAAATATCCAGAGAGCAGGTCTTTGCGTTGTCGGTATAAAAGATCACGACAATATCCTCTCCCGACAGCTCCTTTATGCCGTAAATACCGTTTTCGCGTACATTTTCAAAATCTATCAGATAACAAGTTCCCACTTTTAAAACTCCTGTTTATTTATTGATCCTTTACTGCCTTGTGTTTCAGAATTCCTGCTTTATGCTTCTCAGGAAAAGCTCGGACAGACCTTCCTTTGCGGATACGGTGTTATTTATAACATTGTTTACGGTCTTACATATCGGCAGATCTACTCCGTATTTTTCTCCCAGAAGAAGAAGAGCCTTTGTCGTGTCTACGCCCTCTGCCAGCAGACCGAAGCGCTCTCCCCGAACGAGCATTTCGCCGAAACGTCTGTTGTGACTGTACTGAGAGAAAAGCGTAGCCTCGTAATCGCCAAGGTGACACAGACCGTATGCGGACAGCTCGTTTCCGCCCATAGCCTTTATAAGTCTAGAGATCTCTCTTGTGCCGCGTGACATAAGCGCACCCTTCAAGGAGGAAAGATTCAGTCCGTCAAGCATTCCGGCAGCGATCCCTATAGTGTTCTTTGCGGCTGCGCCTACTTCGTTGCCGATAAGATCAGCACCGACATAAAAGCGTATAAGCTCGCTCGAAAATTCTTTTATAAGCCCTATCTTCAGCTCTTTGTCAAGGGAGTCTATTACCATACAGTTGGGAATATTGTTTGAAAAGTCCTGAGGATGTCCGGGACCTACCCATATAGCCGTAGGAATGTCACCAAGCTCCTCGTGTACTATCTCGGTAAGGCGCTTGCCTGTTGACGCCTCTATGCCCTTCATACACAGTACCAGCTTTTTGCCGGCAAGTTCCTGCTTTTTGAGAGTGCCGAGAAAAGAGCGCAGAGCCTGAGAGCTGATAGAAATGATCATAACATCGGCGCTGTTTACCGAGGCTTTAAGATCATCGGATAATTTTATGCTTTCACGAAAGGAGAGCATATTGTTTTTTCTTGTATCTCTCAGCTCTATAAACTGAGGTGCATCAGAAAGACCCCATATAGTGACGTTGTGTCCTATTTTGTCAAGATACCAGCCGATAAACGAGCCCCATCTGCCGCAGCCGAGCAATGTTATATTCATAACGAAAAACCTCCATTATCACTGTTCTATCTATGAATTATAGCATAAACAAATATAAAATGCTATAGCCATTTATACAAATTTTAGCGGAGTGCCTCCGCGGTTGATTCGCGCACTGTAACGCGGACTGAGAGGGACAATAAATACAGCTCGTACGCGTGTTAAGAAAGTTGGCGTTAAAATCAAGTGGAGTGCGCGTTCAGGGTGCAGCGTCACGCTGCTTGACCGCGGAGGCACTCCGCCGCGCGGGCGCCGGCGCCGCTTTGGATAAAAAATAGTATAATTCAGGGTGGAAATTGAGCAATACGTCGAATAAATGGTATTTTATAGAATTATTGACACAAGGGCAGTAAAGTGTGTTATAATATGACGGAATATGAATATATTAAAGAGGGCTTTTCTATGGATATAATTATAGTCGGATGTGGAAAAATAGGAAAAACGCTTACTCAGAGCCTCGTTGAGGAAGGACATAGCGTTACGGTCATAGATATTAGTTCGACCGTAATAGACAGTATCGCCAATATCTATGACGTTATGGGTGTATGCGGCAGCGGCACCGACGGCGAGGTGCTTGAGGAGGCAGGAGTCAGCAGCTGTGGAATGTTTGTGGCTGTCACACGCTCGGACGAGCTGAATATGCTCTCTTGCTTTATAGCAAAGAAGATGGGCGCGCAGCATACCATTGCAAGAATACGAAACCCCGAATATAATATGAAAAACCATACCTTCCTGCGTGAGCAGTTGGAGCTTTCTATGGCGATAAATCCCGAAATGCTCGCCGCAAGGGAAATGATCAATATATTAAAACTGCCCTCTGCTGTAAAGATAGAGGCATTCTCGAGAAGAAATTTCGAGATAATAGAACTTATAATACCCGAAAATTCTATTCTGTGCGATAAATCCCTTGTAGAGCTGAGAAGTAAACTAAAGGGAAAATTCCTCGTCTGTGTTGTGCAAAGGGGAGAACAGGTAATAGTCCCCAACGGTAACTTTGTCATACAGGCAGGCGACAGAATAGGTCTTACTGCATCTCCGGATGAGATACAAAAATTCCTGCGCTCGGCGTCCATAGACAAAAAGCAGGCAAAAAATATAATGCTCCTCGGCGGTAGCCGCATAGCCTATTATCTCGCCAGACTGCTGGCTGTGTGGGGCAACAGCGTGAAAATAGTAGAGCAAAACCCGGATAAATGCGCCGAGCTTTCCGAAAGCCTGCCAAAGGCTGTACTTATAAACGGCGACGGTACCCAGCAGGAGCTGCTGCTAGAGGAGGGACTCGACAGACTGGACGCTTTTATCAGCCTGACGGGTACGGACGAAGAAAATATACTTATGTCTATTTTTGCCCACACTCATAAAGTACCTACTGTTATAACAAAGCTTAACCGTGACGAGCTTACCGACCTTGCACTGAAGCTGGGACTCGACAGAATAGTATCCGTCAGAAAGACGGTGTCTGATGTTCTTGTAAGATATGCAAGAGCTATAGAAAACAGTAAGGGCAGTAACGTAGAGACTCTGTACAAAATAATGGACGATAAAGCCGAGGCGCTTGAGTTTAACGTAAGTCCCGACTTTACCGGAATAGGAACACCGCTCAAGGAGCTGTCGCTGCGCCCGAATATTCTTATAGCAGGTATAATACGCAGCAGAAACGCGGTGATCCCCACAGGTGACGATGTTATACTTCACGGCGACAAGGTCATAGTTTTGTCTGCCGGACAGCGCCTCAATGATCTTGAGGATATTCTGAAATAAAGGCAAGGCGTTATATAGTATGAACAGAAGACTGGTTGTTTATAATGTAGGACAGATAATAAAGCTTATAGGAGTGCTGATGATACTCCCGATGATAGTGTCGCTCTGTTACGGAGAAACACGGTGCGTAGTGTCGTTTGCGATAGTCATAGCGTTTTCGCTGGCTCTCGGCTTTACGGCAACGATAGTCTTTAAGCCCGACAAGAAAAACCTGTATGCGCGCGAGGGCTTCGCAACGGTAGCGCTGTCGTGGATAATACTATCACTGATAGGCTGTCTGCCGTTTTTGATAACAAGAGAAATACCAAATTTTTTTGACGCTTTTTTTGAAACGGTCAGCGGCTTTACCACTACAGGCTCGTCCATCCTTACCGATGTAGAGAGTATGAGCCATGGTCTGCTGTTCTGGAGAAGCTTTACACACTGGATCGGAGGCATGGGAGTAATAGTCCTTATCATGGCTATACTGCCGTCCGAGTCCGGCAGAAGTATGCATATTATGCGCGCCGAGATGCCGGGACCCGTTGTCGGAAAGCTTGTGCCGAAGATACGCGATACAGCAAAGATACTGTATATTATTTATTTTGTGCTGACGGTCGTCGAGATGATATTCCTTCTTATAGGCGGTATGCCTCTGTTTGACAGCGCAGTACACGCACTCGGTACAGCCGGTACCGGAGGCTTCGGAATAAAGGCTGACAGCCTTTCGGGCTACAGCCCCTATCTGCAGTGGGTGATCACGGCGTTTATGCTGATATTCGGTATAAACTTCAATATCTACTATTTTCTACTGCTGAGAAAGTTTTCTACGGCGCTGAAAAATACCGAGCTATGGGTGTTTATAGGAACAGTGCTTGTTTCAAGCGGAATAATAACCTATAGTATATATCCTCTGTACAACAATTTCGGGGATTCCGTGCGCCACGCTGTTTTTCAGGTAGCGACCATAATGTCTACCACGGGCTATTCCAGTACTGATTTTAATCTCTGGCCGGAGCTTGCAAAGGGAGTTATCTTTGTGCTTATGTTTGTCGGAGGTTGTGCCGGATCTACTGCCGGTGGACTGAAGTTGGCAAGAGTGGTACTGCTGGTGAAGATAATAAAGCGTGATGTAAAGAAGCTGCTTCATCCACGCTCTATGCCGACGGTGAAGCTGGACGGAAAGACGGTGGACGCCGCTACACTTTCCGGAGTTACATCATATTTTGCAATATATATTTTTATGATGGCTCTTGTGTTCTTTATACTGAGCTTTGAGCCGTTTGATTTTCAGACAAACATAACCGCAGCCGTAAGCTGCTTTAACAATGTAGGACCCGGCTTCGGAGAGATAGGCCCGATGTCAAGCTTTTCAAAATATTCTGATTTTTCAAAGCTGATACTGTCCTTTACTATGCTGTTCGGACGACTGGAGGTTTATCCACTGCTGCTTGCATTCTATCCGGGGACATGGGCAAAAAAATGATAGGAGTGACTGATGAGTAGATTAACTGATATCAACTATGTAAAAGCGATACTAAAGAAAAACGGCTTTACCTTTTCTAAGGCTCTCGGGCAAAACTTTCTGACTGACCCCGAGGTCTGCCCAGCGATGGCGGAGAATGCAATAGAAAATGACAATACCGGAGTAATAGAAATAGGACCCGGTGCCGGAGTTTTGACCTATGAGCTGTGCAGCAGGGCAAAAAAGGTTGTTGCGATAGAGCTTGATAAAAGACTTCTGCCTGTTTTGTCGGAAACACTGGGAGAATTTGACAATTTAAAAATAATAAACAGGGATTTTTTAAAGCTTGATACGTCAGACCTTATAAAAGAAGAGCTGTCGGGAATGGACGTTGTTGTGTGTGCCAATCTTCCGTACTATATAACGTCGCCCGTTATTATGAAGCTGCTCGAGGAAAGACCTCCGATAAAAAGTATTACCGCTATGGTACAAAAGGAGGCTGCACAGCGTATCTGTGCAGAGCCGGGTACCAGGCAGTGCGGAGCCGTCAGCGCGGCAGTACGGTACTACTGCGAGCCGCAGATACTGTTTGAAGTAATGCGTACAAGCTTTATTCCACAGCCGAACGTCGATTCTGCGGTAATAAGGCTTAATATACTAAAAGAGCCACCCGTAAGGGTGGCTGATGAAAAGCTGTTTTTCAGAATTGTAAGGGCAGCTTTTTCACAGAGAAGAAAGACTATTTCCAATTCTCTTTCCTCGGGGCTTTCGCTTCCTAAAAATGAGGTGAACGAAAGACTTGCCTGCTGCGGTATCGCCGCCGGTATGAGAGCAGAGCAGCTTACTATGGAGCAGTTTGCAGCTATCTGTGACGGCTTCAGGTAGTTTCTTCTTTATGAGGCGAAAGCCTGCTTTTGTCGGGGAAGAGCAGCCCCACAATATAGTGACCGGCGATGGAAAGCAATATGCCAAAGATCATTCCGCATATAACATCAGTCGGGAAGTGAACATACAGATAAAGTCTGGACAGACCCATCGCCACTGCAAATATATAGGCGACAGCCCCAAGCGGCTTGTTGTAGATGAATACCGTGGTAGCCAAAACGAACGCAAGAACCGTGTGCGCCGAGGGAAAGCTGTAGTCGTGTTCTGCTTTGACTATAAGGCTTATCGTTGTGTTCAGATCGTAGGGGCGTATCCGTCCGACAATGTTTTTTATTATCAGATTGCAGCAGGTAAGGCTCAATATCAGAGAGGCTGAAAGCGACCTTGCAAAGGGACGCGATCTGCTGAAGATGAAGGCGAGTATCAGTATTACGATATAGATAGGTCCTCTGCCCAAAAAGCCCAGTGTTGTTGCGATAAAATCCAATATACTACCGGAAAAATTATCACGGATAAAATTCAGTACATAAAATTCCCAATCCATAGCTTCCTCCAATTGTCCGTATATCCTGATTATACCATATTTAAATGTAAAAAAAAATATTTTTATTGCGAATTTGAAAAATGCCCGGTGCCCGGGCTGTCAATTCGCGCACTGTAGTTTTTGTTGCCGCCGATCTTCTTGGCGCGCATACAAGCTTAGTTTATTGTACGGTACCGTCCGCATCACGCCGCCCTGTGCGGCACGAGTAGTCGACCGCCCGGGCACCGGCCAGGAGGGATAGAAGTTGAATTATAATAAGGTTATCAGATCCTCTCTCGGTGAGGAAAAAAGCGATCTTTTGTTGAAAAATGCGAGGGTCGTAAATGTTTTTACAAAGGAAATAATTCCTGCCGATATAGCCGTAAGCGACGGAATAGTAACAGGCTTCGGCGAAAGACCTGCCGAAAAAACCGTCGATCTGCAGGGACGGTATGTCGTTCCCGGCTTTATCAATTCACATGTACATATAGAATCCTCTATGGTCAGACCGGAGGTGTATGCAAGAGAGGAGCTTTCTCACGGTACCACGACTATCATTACCGATCCTCATGAAATAGCAAATGTAGCAGGCGTAAGGGGACTGGAGTATATACTCGGAGCAGCAAAACAAAGCTGCCTTAACTATTATGTAATGCTTCCCTCATGCGTGCCCTCTACACCGTTTGAGCACGCCGGCGCTGTACTTGATCAAAGTGAGCTGTCACGCTTTAAGGATGATGAGTGTGTGCTCGGGCTTGCCGAGTTTATGAATGTTCCGGGAGTGCTCTCCCTTGATGAGGATGTGATTGCTAAGCTTCGGGGCTTTGGCGACAGGGTCATAGACGGTCACGCACCTATGCTCTCGGGAAAACAGCTTGACGCGTATATCAGTGCCGGAGTGTGTACCGACCACGAAAGCCTTTCCTATGAGGAAGCTGTCGAAAAACTGAGAAAGGGTATGGCTGTCATAATACGCGAAGGCTCTGCCAGCAAAAATCTTGATGCAATAGTCGGCGGTATCGTAAAAAATAAGACCGACACATCATTTGTGGCTTTTTGTACGGACGACAAGCATCTTGCAGATGTACGAAGAGAAGGAACCATAAGGGCAAATATAAAAAGATCCATAGAGCTTGGTATGGATCCTATAGAAGCTATACGAATAGCTACCATAAATGCAGCCCGTATCTACGGACTGAAAAACATCGGAGCTGTTGCGTGCGGCTATAAGGCAGACCTTGTTGTGCTTGACAGTCTTATTGATGTAAGTATCCACTCCGTTTATAAGGACGGTATAAATATTGACGAGCTGCCGGAAAAAAACGGCTCGGGCTGCGATGTCGGCATTACGAACAATATCAATACAGGTGCGCTGCCCTTGAATCCCTTTATTATAGAGCCGAAGGACAGCTATTCCGTGATCGGAATTATAGATGGGCTGATAAATACAAGGCATATAAAAATGACCCGCGAGCAGGTCGAAAAGGGTCTGAAGGACGGTACTGTAAGAAAAATAGCCGTTATAGAGCGTCACAACGCCACCGGCTATCACTCGGCGGCGTATATAACGGGCTATGGTCTCAGCCACGGGGCGATAGCTACTACAGTGGCTCACGACAGCCATAATATTATTATTCTCGGTGACAATGATGAAGATATGCTCGCGGCACTAAGCGAGCTGAAAAGAATAAACGGCGGCTATGTTATCTGCTCTGACAAAGAGGTCAGGGCGAGCCTGCCGCTGCCGCTGTTCGGACTTATCAGCGACAAGGAGGCGGACGATTTTATTCCGGCACTTGACAGAGTTATGAAAATCGCTTATTCTATGGGAGTAAACAAAAACATAGATCCGTTTATAACACTGTCCTTTATGGCACTCCCGGTAATACCGGAGATAAGAATAACGGATTGCGGTCTGTTTGATGTGTCCCTATGTGAGTTCATAAAGTAATACTAATCTTCGATAGAATGCTTTAATATATTTGGCGTTAAATTCCGCATAACGTCGTTATCGTCCTTAATTGGCGTCAGCCAATCGGCGTTCTCTGCCTCGTTCTGCGAAATTTTCCGCTCAAATCTGATTAAAGCTTCTTATCGAATATTAGTATAAGCTGTGAAAGGAAGAGAAAATGAAAAAGTTTAATAAGTATCTCGTAATTATGTTTATGGGTGCGGCGATAGTTATAGCTCTTATGATAACTGTATTTATAAATCAGGACGGCAAAATAACGACTGCCGATACGTCCGGGACAAATGAAGAATCATATGTGCCCGTGCTGCTCGAATCAAACACCTTTGAGGACAGCAAGATAGAATTTGAGCCTGACCCCGATCTGAAGGCGTCAAAACCCTACAGGACGCTTCAGGATTGTATAAACTCCGAAAAAATAAAAAATCAGATAGATACCGTAAACAAGATCGACAACAAAAACTCTGTTCCGCTGGATACCTCTATAGAGATAGAGGATGAAACAAAGCTTGTACTAAAACGTACGTTTGCAGAGGAGCTTAAGTATCCCGGCTCCTTTGTAAAAACACTCGAAACAACTGTCATCGCTGAGCAGAACACCTTTACCGAGCTTGCCAAGGTCCTTGATGACGCCGTAGAGACAAAAAATATAACTCTGGTGGTGCGTTATTACGACAAAAACGGTAAGCTTATCTTTGAACGCGAGTTTGATGACAAGGGCGTTGTGGAGCCGTCAAAGGAGGCTTCCGCAGACAACCCGGACAATAGTTGAATATAGAGAAGAGCCGTGATTTCCGGCTCTTTTTTTGTTGCACTAGATAATAGTGAAAAAATACATATATAGTAGCTGAAAAAAGCAGATACACAATATATTGTTGTTAACACAGTCTGACTGATTAAATCTTTAACGAATAAATCAATAAAGATTATTATTTTTTAGTCAGAAAGACGATAATTAGAGCTTTCACAGTCAAAAGGTTGACAAACAAAGGAATACGCTATATATTTAAATTACGGTCGTATCGGACGACAGAATAGTATGGGACTATTGTAATAATTCATCACAGCATAGTCTCTGATAAGCTCCGCCCGGATGTCGGCTCCAACAGCATTATGCTGTCGGCTGTTGAAGATTGTCAACGGTCAATACTTTGTGAAAGGGGTTTTTCTTGGTGATGATGAAAAACACAGAGGCCTGGAACGGCTTTGAAGGTTCAATTTGGAAAATGGAAATAAATGTCAGGGATTTTATACAGAAAAACTATAAGCCCTATGACGGTGACGAAGCCTTTCTTGAGGGTCCCACCGAGGCTACCGAAAAGCTTTGGAATGATGTACAAAAGCTGCAAAAGGAGGAGCGCGCAAAGGGCGGCGTCCTCGATATGGAGACAAAGGTCGTATCTACACTGACAGCCTATGGACCCGGATATATAGACGAAGAGGACAAGACCCTTGAAAAGATAGTCGGCTTGCAGACAGACAAGCCTTTGAAGCGCGCCTTTATGCCCTTTGGCGGTATAAAAATGGCAGAGCAGGCGCTGCAGACCTACGGCTATACACCCGACCCCGACCTTCACAAAATATTTAACGAATATACTACTACTCATAATCAGGGAGTTTTTGATACATATACTCCCGAAATGAAAAGCGTCAGACACAACAGGATAATAACCGGTCTGCCGGATACCTACGGCAGAGGCAGGATCGTAGGCGACTACAGACGAGTTGCACTCTACGGAATTGATTATCTGATAGAACAAAAGAAAAAGGATCTTTCAAACTGCGGCGACGGTACAATGACCGACGAGGTAATAAGACTTCGTGAGGAGCTTGCAAAGCAGATTCGCGCTCTCGGCGAGATGAAGACCATGGCTTTGTCCTACGGCTATGATATTTCAGAGCCTGCTACAAATGCAAGAGAGGCTGTACAGTGGCTGTACTTCGGTTATCTTGCTGCCATAAAGACACAGAACGGCGCGGCTATGTCAGTCGGCAGAGTTTCTACCTTCCTTGATATATATATCGAGCGCGATCTTCAAAACGGAGTTATCACTGAGAAGGAAGCTCAGGAGCTTATAGACCATCTGGTAATGAAATTCAGAATAGTAAAGTTTGCCCGTATTCCATCATATAACCAGCTTTTCTCGGGCGATCCCGTGTGGGCTACTCTTGAGGTTGCCGGTATCGGCTGTGACGGACGTTCTATGGTAACAAAGAACGACTTCCGTTTTCTGCATACCCTTGAGAATATGGGTCCTTCACCGGAGCCGAACCTTACTATACTTTATTCCTCGGCTCTGCCGGAGACTTTTAAAAAATACGCAGCAAAGATCTCTATAAACACCAGCTCGGTGCAGTATGAGAACGATGACGTTATGAAGCCCGAGTGGGGCGACGACTACTCTATCTGCTGCTGTGTATCCGCTACACAAACCGGCAAGGAGATGCAGTTCTTCGGCGCAAGGGCAAACCTTGCTAAGTGTCTTCTCTATGCTATAAACGGCGGCGTAGACGCAAAGACAAGAGAACAGGTGGGTCCCAGATACAGACCTATCACATCGGAATATCTTGATTATTATGAGGTATTAGAGGCATACGAAAGAATGATGGACTGGCTGGCAGGACTGTATGTAAATACCCTGAATCTTATTCAATATATGCACGACAAATATTACTATGAGGCAGCAGAGATGGCACTTATAGATACCGATGTCCGCCGCACCTTTGCGACAGGTATCGCAGGTTTTTCTCATGTCGTAGACTCTCTCAGCGCTATAAAGTACGCAAATGTCAGAACCATTCGTGATGATGTGGGTATAGTTGTTGACTATGTTACCGAGGGCGATTTTCCGCGCTACGGCAACGATGATGACAGAGCCGACGAGATTGCTCAGTGGCTGCTGAAAACCTTCCTTGAGAAGATAAAGAAGCACCATACCTACAGGGATTCCGAGCCGACGACCTCGATACTTACCATTACATCTAACGTCGTTTACGGCAAGGCGACAGGCTCTATGCCTGACGGCAGACGCGGCGGAGAGCCTCTGGCTCCCGGAGCAAATCCCAGCTACGGTGCCGAGAAGAACGGACTGCTGGCTTCCCTTAATTCCGTTGCAAAGCTTCCTTATCACTGGGCGCTTGACGGTATCTCGAATACCCAGACAATAAGCCCCGACGCTCTGGGTCACAGTCTTAATGAGCGTGTCGACAATCTTGTACAGGTGCTTGACGGCTACTTTGACCGCGGCGCACACCATCTGAATGTAAACGTATTCGGTACGGAAAAGCTTATAGACGCTATGGAGCACCCCGAAAAGGAAGAGTATGCAAACTTTACCATCCGTGTTTCGGGCTATGCCGTAAAGTTTATAGACCTTACACGCGAACAGCAGCTTGACGTTATAAGCCGTACATGCCACAAAACAATGTGATATAGCTGCTTGAAAAAAGGAGCACTATGAAAGAAACAGAAAAAAGCACCGTGGGGTATATACATTCTCTGGAGAGCTTCGGACTTGTAGACGGTCCGGGAGTCAGATTTGTTGTTTTTTTACAGGGCTGCAAATACAGATGTAAGTTCTGCCACAATCCCGACACATGGAAAGACGGCGGCGAAAAGTGGACAGCAGAGCAGCTTTATGCCCGTGTAAAGAGATACAAGAGCTACTGGGGGAAAAACGGCGGAATAACCGTCAGCGGAGGCGAGCCGCTGCTTCAGACGGATTTTATTATCTCATTTTTAGAGCTTGCAAAAAAAGACGGCATACATACAGCCGTAGATACCGCCGGTCAGCCCTTTTCCGACAGCAGAGAATTTCTTGACAGCTTTGACAGGCTGTGTGAATGCACCGATCTGTTTATCCTCGATCTGAAGCTGATGGACAGAGAGGGTCACAAGGCGCTTACGGGCTTTTATAATGATAATGTACTTTCGATGGCAAAATACCTGTCCGATAAAGGAAAGAGGATGTGGGTGAGGCACGTACTTGTGCCGGGTCTTACAGACAGTCCCGACGATCTTTATAAAATGAGGGAATTTATAGACAGCCTTAAGACCGTAGACAAAGTGGAAATACTTCCCTATCATACTCTCGGAGTACAGAAGTGGCATGAAATGGGACTCAGTTATCCGCTTGAGGGCACACCTGTGCCCACGGAGGAGCAGATAAAAAAAGCGGCGGAGTGCCTCCGGCAGCGTGACGCTGCACCCTGAACTCGCACTGTAGTTAGTTTTATCACCCACTCTTTTGGCACGCGGCGGAGTGCCTCCG
>JAHKXX010000213.1 GCA_020627425.1 bacterium | reverse complement strand
CGCTGTAGTTTATGTTACCGCCTGCTTTATAGGCACGCGTACAAGCTGGATTTATTCTGCCTCTCCGTCCGCGCCGTGCGCCCGAAGGAAGTGCCCTTGGGGTACCGCACAAGACGGCACTTAACGCTGCTATAAAATAAAGGCGAGTGTGTTTGTCCTTTGTGTTATATGTACCGATTCAATACTATATTCTGCATCTGTTATTCACTGGCTTCAACTTTTCTTTAACAGAGATTATTATATACTTCACATTCCTCTTACCATACTCTCAACAAAGGCTTTGTTGGACTCATCTTCCTCTATTTCAAGGTAATTGCAAAGAAGGTCTTTTATTTCTCCGTCGTCTATCATACTGAGCGCCTTTACGGCTCCCAGTCTTATCGACGGTACCTCGTCATCAAGCAGAGCTGCAAGCGGATATATAAGTCTTTCGTCTGAATATTTTTTACACAGATTTACACATCTGTATTTTACTCCGCTATCGGTATTTCTCAGAGACTGAACAAGATTTATTACAACCGACTCTCTGTCATATTTGTTGATGACCTCGTCTGCCATTGAATAAATACCCAGTCCCTCATATTCACCGAAAGAATTAAGTACAAGAGGCAAAAATTCTTTGTCCGGGTTTTCCCGGATATAGTCCATTACATCGCCATATGTTTCTATGATCTCCGGTGTAAGCTCGTCATCATTTGGCATAGGCTGATGGTTTTTAAGAAAAACCAATGCAAATTCCTTATTCATCTTCTTTTCCCTCCACCGCCGCCGTAATCAGATTTTTTATTGCTTCTATACCCTCTCCGGTTTCAGAGGAACAGGGACATAGAAGAACACCTTCATATGCGGAAAAATCCTCCTTCAACTCTGTAAGCCTCTGCTCTCTTTGTGATTTTTTTATCTTGTCAAATTTTGTGAGAGCAATAATGAAATTATATTCGTTCTGATATAAAAAATCTATCATATCAAGGTCGTCGTTTGTAGGGCTGTGTCTGGAATCGCATATCTGTATAAACAGAGGTATGTTTCTCTGACGGGATAAGTAACCCTCGACAAGCTCTGCCCAGCGTTTTTTTTCGGACAGTGAAACCTTTGCATAGCCATATCCCGGCAAGTCGACAAAGTATGCGTTCTTCAGTGCAAAGAAATTTATCGTAGCAGTTTTTCCGGGCTTTGCACTTACTCTTGCTATGGACTTGCGATTCAGTATTTTATTGATAAGTGAGGATTTTCCTACATTTGATTTGCCGGAAAAAACTATTTCCGGCAAACCGGACTGCGGTATCTGCTTGGAGTTACCGTATGCTGCTTTGAATTCCGCTATCTGAAAGTTCATAGCTGCCTCCTTCGGTTTTCGGTATCAATGCTTCACCAGTGCGGTATCAAGCACCGTATTTATATTGTCCGCAAGAACAAAGTTTACCGAGTTTTTTACTACATCATCTACCTCGTCAAGATCGGGCTTGTTGTCCTGTGGGATAATTATGGTCTTTATACCATAGCGATATGCTGCCATTGTTTTTTCCTTAAGTCCCCCTATAGGAAGCACCCTGCCTCTTATAGTGATCTCTCCGGTCATAGCCACATCATGACGGACGGGCATTCCGGTCAGAGCAGAGGTAAGCGCCGTCGCAAGAGTTATTCCGGCACTCGGTCCGTCCTTCGGAACAGCTCCTTCGGGAACATGAATATGAATGTCCTTTGTTTTATAAAACTCACCGTCAATATTGAGTGAGTCTGCCATTGTTCTGACACATGTCAAAGCCGCGTGAGCGGATTCCTTCATAACATCTCCGAGAGAGCCTGTAAGCTCTATTTTTCCGCTGCCGGTCATAACAGCAACCTCTATAGGCAGTGTCTCTCCTCCTACGGACGTCCACGCAAGTCCGGTTGCAAGACCTATCTCGTCATTCTTGTTGATCGTATCGGGCTTGAACTTTCTGCTGCCGAGATACGACTCTATGTTTTTCTTTGTGATTTTCTCACTTTTGAATTCGTCGGACACGATCTTTACTGCGACCTTATTCATAAGCGATGATATCGCTCTCTCCAGAGAGCGTACCCCTGCCTCGCGGGTATAGGAATCTATAAGATCATACAGTGCCTCGTCGGTTATCTTAAACTGTTTGGCAGTCAGTCCGTGTCGTTTTAGCTGCTTTGTCACAAGGTGACGTTTTGCGATATTGAATTTTTCCTCACGGGTATAGCTGTCTATATGTATAATATCCATTCTGTCAAGCAACGGCGGCGAAATAGCGGTGTAGTCGTTTGCAGTAGTAATAAACATAACCTTGCTGAGATCAAACGGCAGATCTACATAGTGATCATAAAATGTAGAGTTCTGCTCTCCGTCAAGCACCTCGAGCAGTGCCGAGGTAGGATCGCCGTGAAAATCATTTCCGAGCTTGTCGACCTCATCCAGCAGGATAAGCGGATTTGAGACACCCGACTGCTTTACGGCGTACATTATTCTACCCATCATAGCGCCTATATAAGTTCTTCTGTGTCCTCTTATTTCTGCTTCATCATGAACACCGCCGAGGGCTATTCTCTGATATTTTCTGCCGGTAGCGTCTGCTATTGATTTAGCTATAGAGGTTTTTCCGACTCCGGGTGCTCCTGCAAGACAAATGATCTGTCCCTTTATGTCGGGGTTAAGCTTTCTGACAGCCAGAGCCTCGAGAACACTCTCCTTTACCTTTTTTAAACCGTAATGATTCTTTTCAAGGGCGGCAGCGATTTTCGGAATATCGTTTTTCTCCTTACTGTAGATCCCCCAAGGAAGATCAAGACAGGTATCAAGATAGTTTCTTATAACATTTGCTTCCGCAGTATTACCGAGCGTTTTTTCAAGGCGCTTCAATTCCTCTAAGAGGCGCTTTTTGTTTTCATCGCTTGTCTTTAGCTTTTCGATTTTTTCGCGATAATCGTTTGCTTCTGTTCCGATATCCTCATCATCGCCAAGCTCGTCATGAATAGCCTTCAGCTTTTCGCGAAGATAGTATTCCTTCTGGTTTTCGTCTATTCCCTCTTTTGTTCTTTCGGCTATCTGTTCCTCTATCTCGAGTATATTATTTTCGCGCCTGAACATTTTCATTACCTTTTCAAGACGCTTTTCTTCATTAATCGTTTCGAGTATTTCCTGCTTTTTCTTGTAATCCCTGATGATATTATCGGCAATATAATCCGCCAGCCTGCCTGCATCGTCCATATCGTGCACTGACAGTATCATATCCTGCGGAACATGGGTATTGAGCATGGCAAATTCATCAAACATATCCTTTACCATATTCATCAGGGCTTCCTTCTTTATTGAATCCGAGGATGCTTTCAGTGGTATTTCATAGATCTCTGCTTTGATATATGCACCGATATCTGTAAATGAAAGCGCTTTACATCTGGATAATCCGTGAGCCACAACTCTGAAGGTAGTATCCGATATTTTTGCGATCTGAAGCACCTTTGTAAGTACACCTACGCTGTACAGATTATCAGTGGTAGATTCTCCGTCGGTTGCCTTTTTCTGTGCAGTGATAAACACCAGCTGATTGTTGTTCATACCGTCACTGAGGGCTTGTACCGAGCTTTTTCTTACAACATCAAAATGAATTATCGAGCCCGGAAATATAACCAGTCCTCTCAAAGGCAAAACCGGGATCATTTCTGTTTTAATATCTATATTGTCCATTGTTTTCTCCTGTTTAAGCTTATGGAAATCTGTTTTGTTACAGTCTCCGCCCTTTCCTTTCTTCCTTTTTTTCATGAATAAAACCTATCAGCTTTGGCAGATCTATTACGAGCAGCACCAAAAGAAGCATTATGATAGTTCCTACCGGTCCCTCAACAAACATCATAAAACCACCGACATCATGTGATACCATAATGACCTCGCCCTTTATATAGCTCTTAAAAACCATTATGCCATCAAT
>JAHKXX010000212.1 GCA_020627425.1 bacterium | reverse complement strand
CTCACTAATATAGATGTAAACCTTTGACATACTCTTTGTCCAGCCGTAGCTGCCGCCGCACTTACCGGTATCAAAGTAAATAGTAACATTACTATCCGCCCTGCCCGACATTGCTATCGGCATAACGCACGCAAGTAAAATTATAAAAGACATAAAGAACGCAACAAGCTTGAACTTTTTACCCGTCTTTATCCTTATCATACTTCTTCCCCCTCCGTCCATAAAGAGTGCTTTGCTTTATATTGCTCTGTCTGTGCTTCTTCACAGATTTCATTATGTATAATAGATATTGTAATAGTAACATTTTGTAACCAATTTGTCAACAGAAAATTGTATTTTTTTAGGTGTTTTCAATAATAGTTTTTGCTATTTTATGTATTTGTTAGTCAAACGCTGATATTTACTATATTTTTTGTCCTGTCAGATAAGCCTCTCGCATTTAGGCTCACACAGGACAGCAGCCTATCATTATTTGTATTTTTCTCTTTACAAGCCGCGAATAAAATAGTAAAATTATATATTATAAGTAAGGAGAGTGGTAAGCTTGTCAAAATATGTAAGACTGCTTTTGTTTTTTATTCTTGCTGTCTGCGTGCTTTCCTTCGCCTCATGCAGTCAGCCAAAAAACGAAGCGGTAGATATAAAAACCGATCTGACTATAAATTCATCATTTAAGGGCAGTCGCTCCTTTGTCGTCACCTTCCCTGACTCCGTAATAGCCTCCGGCTCGGAAAAGGAGTCCTCTCTTGACAAGGTTGTTCAGAAATATTGCCCTGACAGCATGAACTACAGCAAGATGATCAAGGACGGTCTTATCTCTTACTCCTTCGAGCTGAAGTTTAACTCTCTGCACGATTATATCAAAAAAACCTCTGATATTATCGGCACACAGACCGTCGTTACCTTCTCTAACCCCAACAACGCTCTGACGACCGGCTGGAAGCTGAATGAAAGCTTTACCAGTAAGGATCTGCTGTTCTTTATTGCCGACGGCGCCCATACGGAAAAGCTGGAGGGACTCGAGCTGGAGCTGGAAGAATCCAGAACCACGGCGGCTCTCGGCGATGAAAAGGTCAATACTACCGAAAAGATCGCCGTAAACACCCTGAAGGGTCAGCCCGTACAAAAAATCACGATAAAAACAGTAAACAAAGGCTCTGTCTTTGACAGGACCATAGTTTTTAATATCTCGCAGTCTACCTTTGACGCTCTCGGCGATACTCTCAGTAAGTATTTTAAGGATATTACCGACCCTTCGGCAGAGTCTGCCGACTGGCTGCTCGAGAACAAAAGCTACCTTTACACCGTAAAGTTTACCGATATTTCCCTGCAACAACTGGAAGGCTATACAAATAAGCTCCTGAGCTCTGTGTACTGCGACGTCTCCTACGAGGACAAGTCTGTAGGCTCTACTCCCCTTGCGGAACAGAATTCCTACACGGAGACTCTCGATTTTTCAAATTATTTCGGTATCGGCGGCGGTAATGTGCCGGTTGAATACTCCTACTCCGTTGACGGCTCGTCCGAGCTTGGTGAGTGCCGTATATATGACGGCACCGAATGGACAGCGGCAACGGATCTGCTAAGCTCCAACAAATACGGCAGCCTTGTCGCAATAAAAAGCAATGAAGCTCTGCTGGTGCTGAAGATAAACGACGGCAAGCAGTATACAGCGTCGTCCATTGATGTAAATGTCACTCCGCTGGATGATGACAAAATACAGAAATCGGTTATCTTTAAGTATGACATAGCTACAGGAGGCATAGAGGCCTGCGAATATACAAAATCCTACTTTGAGAATATTGATATCGGCGCTGTGGAATCCCTTGACGGCGAAAAGAAGGTTTGCACCGTCACCTTCAGCGGAACTGCGGACGAGATAAACAGAAAGATGGGCGATATTTTCGGTACCGGCAACAAGCTTACCTACTCCTCCTACAAGCAGTTTATGCGCCTTCGCACAATGAAGCAGTTTACGGATCATATAGACTTTTCGTCCCTGATAATCAGCAAAAACATCGACACCCCCGTCAACTACTACATAACAGCAAAAAACGGCGATATAGTAAAATCGTTAACGGCAGTATCACAGCAGGAGACCGGCGAGGGCTCTGATACAGAGCCTACAACAGTCAATGCCGAGCTTACTCCGGACAAGTCCGGCGCCGTAAGCATAAGTCTTAACTCATCAAGTGCAGACCTTAGCTTTGATGTAAGTGTAGCAAACCTTTCCGATATAATAATGTGCATTATCATATCGTGTCTGGTAGTCATAATAGCTCTGGCGGTACTATTCGTGCTTCGCAGCAGAAAGGCTGTCAATACCCTGCCGCACGGAGAAAACGATCCGACGCTTCCCGAGCCGAAGGTATCCCTTTCCAAAACAAAGCTCAACGAACAAAAACGGAGAAGCAAATGAAACAGACCCAAAAGGTAAATTATCAGCTTGTGCTTGACGATACCATAAAAAAAATAACCGAAGCATCAGCCCGTCCGCGGCTGCTGCTGCATGCGTGCTGTGCTCCGTGCAGCAGCTATGTACTCGAATACCTGTGCAAATACTTTGACATAACGGTTTTTTACTATAATCCGAATATTTCTCCACCGGAAGAGTACCGCCACAGAGTAGAGGAGATAAAACGGCTTATTTCTGAGATGTGTCCTGCTGTGGGCTTTATCGAGGGCAAATATGACCCGGCTGCATTTTACAGCATAGCAAAGGGTCTTGAAAACGAGCCGGAGCGCGGAGAACGCTGTCACAGGTGCTACAGGCTGAGACTCCGGGAGAGCGCCGCTGCCGCAAAAAGCGGCGGCTATGACTACTATACTACGACCCTGTCCATCAGTCCGCAGAAGGACAGCGGGGTACTGAATGCTATCGGAAAAGAGCTTAGCGATGAGTACGGCATACCGTATCTGTATTCCGATTTTAAAAAGCGCGGAGGCTACAAGCGCTCTATAGAGCTGTCAGCGCGTTTTAAGCTTTACCGTCAGAATTTTTGCGGCTGCGTTTTTTCAAGACGCGACGCCGAAAACAGACAAAAACCCGGGTAACGGTTATTGATCCGTTACCCGGGTTTTTTGTTTTAATTTTTAGTTTTTAGTTTTTATTCTTTCTTATTATACTTACTGCGTGCTTATTGTTGTGTATCCTGACAGTCTGTCCGCCGCGTCTTCGCTCTCCGTCCAGTGCCCAGTCAAGCGGCTCGTCTGTTTCGATTATAAACTCGGACGCGTGCTTCAGTGTGATAAGCTCGTGCCTATAGGTCTTGTTCATCATAGACAGCGATACGGCTATAGCATTACCGAGAGTCTTTGGGTGCTTTATCAGCAGCAGCTCGTACTTGCCGTCGGAAAAATCGACCAGTTCATCATCAAGTCTGAACGTACCTGCTATTGATGTGGAATTCATGACCGCGCCGAAAATATAATCTCCCTCAATTATCTCGCCGTCTGCCTCTATCCTTACATGGTGCGTCCTGATATTTCTCATAGAGCGCATAACACCAAGCATATATGCGGCATGCCCGAATATATTCTTCGCCTTTTGGGGAGTATTGTAGGAAAGCTCCGTAAAAGCGCCAAAGGACGCGATATAGACAAACCAGCCGTCGTCAAAGCTGCCTATATCAAACGGCAGTGCCTTCTCGGTGATAATAGTCTTTGCGGCTCTTTTGGCATTTTTTGGCAGATCGAGAGAATTTGCAAGATCATTTGTCGAGCCTGCCGGGATATATCCCAGCTCGGGCTTTTTCTTCATTTTGACAAGACCTCTTACACATTCGTTTACAGTGCCGTCGCCGCCGCAGCAGGCTACAATATCAAAATCTCCTGCGTGCTCCGTGGTCAAAAATTCCGCTCCGTATTCAAGACTCGTAAAGTATATCGCTACCTCGTATTTATTCTTTGCCAGATAATCGGCTATGTCCTGAACGTTCGCCTTTTTTCTCTTCATTCCCGCCTTAGGGTTCACTATCAGCATTATTCTTTTTTTAGGGGTATTTCTTCTGTTTTTCTTTTTGCTCAAATGAACACCTCCTAAATAAAGCTCAGTTACCTCAGAACAAAGCCTATCTTCTTCATAGCCTTGTCAAGGGTACGCTGTGATATTCTGAGCGCAAACTCTGCACCCTTCTTGTACTGCTCCTCGAGGTAATCTTTGTTTTTTATAAGCTCGTCAAAGCGCTGCTGTATAGGTCTCAACTCTTCAACAACGGCTTCGCCTACTGCCGTTTTAAAATCTCCGTAGCCCTTGCCTTCGAAGTCTTTTTCTATTTCTTCACTTGTCTTTCCCGTTATAACGCTCATTATTCCTATCAGGTTGTTTATACCGTCCTTACCCTCGCCTACGCGTACTACTGCCTCGGAGTCGGTAACGGCGCGCCTGAACTTCTTCATTATCGTCTCGGGCTTATCGAGAAGCGCTACCCATGCGTTGGTGTTTTCGTCGGACTTTGACATCTTCCTCGTAGGATCCTGCAACGACATAACTCTTGCGCCTGTGCTTGCTATATATGGTTCGGGCAGCGTAAAGGTGTTTCCGTATATACCGTTAAAGCGTTCGGCTATGTTTCTTGCGATCTCAAGGTGCTGCTTCTGGTCTGCTCCTACAGGAACCATATCGGCTTTATACAGAAGTATATCGGCAGCCATCAGCGACGGATAGGTAAACAGTCCTGCGTTTACGTTATCGGCGTGCTTTTGCGATTTATCCTTGAACTGAGTCATTCTTGACAGCTCGCCGAACTGAGTATAGCAGTTCAGCACCCACGCAAGCTGTGCATGAGTAGGAACGTGGCTCTGTATAAAAGTCGGGCTTTTTTCCGGATCTATACCGCAGGCAAGGAGCAGTGCGTATGCGTCAAGGATATTTTTCTTAAACACCTTAGGGTCTTGTCTTACGGTTATCGCGTGCAGGTCTGCAACTGCAAAAATACAGTTATAGTCGTCCTGAAGTCTTACCCAGTTTCTGAGCGCCCCCAGATAATTACCGAGGGTAAAGGTGCCGCTCGGCTGTATAGCGCTCAGTATTATCTTCTTTTTTTCTTTTATTTCTGTCTCAGGCATTTTAAAGTATCTCCTTTGCAAGTGTTCCGAGTATCTGTATACCCTTTGTAAGCTGTTCATCGGTAGGCGTACTGAAATTTATTCTAAAGCAGCTGCTCTGTTCGCTCTCGTCCGTGAGGAACGCATTTCCGGGTACTACGCATACCTTTCTTTTTACTGCTTCCTTACAGAAGGCTGTCATATCCGCGCCCTCCGGCAGTCTGCACCAGATAAACAGTCCGCCCTCTATCGGCTGATAGCTTATCTTATTCGGCACAAGATAGCGATCCAGCAGCTCTGTACAAAGCTGAGCTTTTTTTCTGTACACACTTCTTATCATTTCAAGATGACCCTCAAAGTCATATTCCGTCATAAATCTGTGGGCTACCATCTGCGCCCAGATATTTGTATGGACATCCTCACCCTGTTTGCAGACGATCATTTTTTGTACAATTTCCTTCGGTGCTATCACAAAGCCGAGGCGCATACCGGGCGCAAGTATTTTTGAGAAGGAGCCTGCATATACTACTTTCCCGTCCGTATCGAAGGATTTTATAGATGGCACGTCCTCTCCCTTTATTCTCAGCTCGCCATAGGGGTTATCCTCCAGTATCATAACGCCGTATTTTTTTGCAAGCTCGTATATCCTGCGGCGTTTTTCAATACTTGTAGTAACTCCCGAGGGGTTCTGGAAGTTTGCTATTATATAGATAAATCTTACGTTTTTTTCGGTTTGCAGTGCTTTTTCGAGGCACTCTATATCCATACCGTCCGACTCCAGCGGAATACCGCACAGGCGGGCGTTATAAGACCTGAAGGAGTTGAGCGACCCGATAAAGCTCGGAGCCTCACAGATAACGGTATCTCCCTCATTTACAGTGGATTTTGTCACAAGATCCATAACCTGCTGTGCGCCAGAGGTAATGATCAGCTCGTCATCATCAGAGCCTATATTATACTTTTCCTTCATAAAGCTGCCGACAGCCTGTCTCAGCGGAGAATAGCCCTCCGTCACGCTGTACTGGAGTGCCGCTATGGGGTTTTCGGAAAATATTTTTGCCGAGATCTCTGCTATTTCTTTTGCAGGGAACGCCTCGGGTGCAGGATTACCTGCCGAAAGCGATATGACCTCGGGGTCTGCTGCATACTTGAATATTTCTCTTATTGCCGACGGTTTCAGTGTTTTTACTCTTTCGGATAATACATATTCCATATATCTCATCTTCTTTACTAAAATTTAAAAATCCGTATACTATTCTACCACATCTTCCTCTCCCTTGCAAGCGGCGGCGCGTGCTCGCGCTGAGCAATTCGCGCACTAAAGTTAGTGTTACCGCCTACTTTGTTGGCACGCGTACGAGTTGGGTTTATATTCGTGCGCCATCCGCGCCGTGCCGCACAGGACGGCACTTGACGCTGGTTTGGAGTAGAAACAAGTATATTTGTCTATTCTTTTTTGTGTATCAAGCTTTTATATAAGGACAGTTTAACACTGTACTGAAGACTGAAAACTTAAGACTGAAAAAATAATAATGATCGTGAGATATTCACGTCATACTCGCTGTACTGCTTACTTAGTGACAATGAGTAGAGTGGAAAAATATACTCGCCTCTACTATAAAGTAGCGCTAAGCGGCGCCCTGAGCGCCGTGACGCGGACTGAGAGGGACAATAAAAAGACTCGAGACGGTG
>JAHKXX010000211.1 GCA_020627425.1 bacterium | reverse complement strand
CTCTATCTGTTTTTTCTGCTCAGGCGACAGGCTGCCGTATAGTTTTTCGGCACTCTTTTTATCCAAATCCATCACCCCGCTTTCCTGATAAATTATTATGCGTACAGATCCTTTTTTATGTATGGGAGAACGATATGAAAATACTGGTTGTTTCTGATTCACACGGACAATATGAACTGCTTGCACGGCTTGTAAATGAGCAGAAGGACGTTTCACTCATTGTTTTCTGCGGAGACGGTCACAGCGATATAGAGCAGGTAAAAAACACCTTTCCTCATAAAAAAATAATATCCGTCCGCGGCAACTGCGACTGGTTGGGAAACGATCCCTTTGTCACAAGCTTTGACGCCGACGGACGAAAAATTCTGGTCACGCACGGTCATATGCACGGGGTAAAGCAGGAGTACGAGAGACTGCGCTCCTTTGCGCGTTCTCAGGGCGCACATATTGTACTGTTCGGGCATACCCACACGCCATTTCTTGATTTTGACGGAAGAACGCTGATGATGAACCCCGGCTCTATAGGCTATCACAGAGAATACGGTGTCCTTAATATCGAGCCCGACAAAACAGTCACTGCACAGCTATTCCCGAAAAACAAATACAATCCACCCATACTGATAAGACCCGAATACTGGAGAACTGAATAGAATATGATAATTGATAAAGAACAATTTTGCCCACTGACAAGGGCAATGTCGTCAACCTAAGAAAACACAAAAGTTTCGCCCGCCTTTACAAAGGCGGCAGAGTCCAGAGACAGCGTCTCTGGTCGCGCTCCGCAGAGCGCTAAACTCCTTTTTACTGATCCCTCCGAAAAGGGTGAATCAAAAAACAATTACCGACAGCCGCCCCGGCTGCCGGTATTTTTTTCACTCTTTTTCAAGGTCAAGCTTGAGCCTTGAAATTATTTTCTTTTCAAGTCTTGATATATAGGACTGCGAGATACCAAGCTTTTGTGCTACCTGCTTCTGGGTCTGTGCCTTGTGACCGTTTAAGCCGAACCGCATTTCTATTATCTGCTTTTCGCGGTCGCTCAGTCTCTTTACTGCGCTGAGCAGAGTCAGCTTTTCGGACTCCTGTTCTATGCCGGCGTTTACGCTGTTGCTGTCGCTGCCGAGAATATCAGAAATAAGCAACTCGTTGCCATCGTAGTCTACGTTCAGCGGCTCGTCTATGGATATTTCGTTTTTTCTGCCGGCACTTTTTCGCAGATACATCAGTATCTCATTCTCAATACAGCGCGACGCATAGGTAGCAAGCTTTATATTCTTTGACGGACAAAAGGTGTTTACCGCCTTTATCAGTCCTATGGTACCTATGGAGATCAGATCCTCTACATTTACCCCGGGCGACTCGAACTTTTTTGCAATATAAACCACGAGCCGCAGATTATGGGTTATGAGTATTTCACGGGCGCTCTCATCCCCCCTCTCTATTCTCTTCATAACAGCCTGCGCATCGGCGGATCTAAGGGGTGCAGGCAGAGTTTCGGGACCGTTGATATAGTTTATACCCTCCCTGCCCTTTAAAAGCGTTCTCAGCGCTAAAAATCCGCACTCAGCCTTTTTTCTTAAAGCTTCATTCACATTATCCCCCCACACGCCTGATCCCGGTAAGAGGCAGAGGTACTGCCGGCTACTCTATAAGAGCGGACGGCACCAGCATATTTACCTCCTTTGTTATGTGTGCGTCACTGCAAAAAGCCAGATAAGCGCTCACCTGGTGTTCACTTTTCCCAAGGATCAGAGTAATTTTGTCAGGCTTTACCGAGGGTATGGCTCCACAGCCGCCAACAGAGGCATAGGGAATCATTCTGAAATTTTTTGTCTGCGCGGATATAAGAGGCGTATCAAGCAGTCTGTCGGCAAGGCTTTTTCGTGCTACTATAACGCTTTCCCCAGAGAACGGCTCGTGCAGCGAATTACCGGTGTCTATACAGGCGTCCCCCTCGACTGTACGACTGCCTATACTTATCCGCACTCTGCACATTTTCGCCGCACGGCGGGACGAGGTAATACGCAAAAGAAGCCTTGTAAGAATATAGCAAACAAGGGTCAGTGCTATAAGCTCGAACGGACTTATCGCAATATAAACGGCACCGTTTTTACAGACAGTGTTCCTGACAGAAAGCAGATCTACTGCCGCCGTCATGATTCCGCAGTAAAGAAAGCTGATGCCGAAAAAGCACAAAAAAGTACAGAAAAGCGTTTTTACCGGTCTCGGAGCAAATGCCGAGACACAAATGAGAAATGCAGACCCCGCACAAAGCAGCATACTTACCGGAAACGCAGAGGACGGCAGTAATATAATAAATGAAGATATACCTCCGACAGCCGCCCCCAGCAGCAGCCTCCTTCTTTTCACTGACAGTGACAGCAGCTTTTTTACAGACAAAAGAATGAAGTAATCTGTAATAAAATTTACGCAAAACAGTATGTCTATATAGATCGTCTGTGTTTTCGCTCACCCCCGTTACCGTACCGATACAGTAAATATAATATAGCACATAAGATCAAAAAAATTTGACGAAGTAAGGGCTGCCCTCCGGAAAACAGCAATGACGTCAACTTAAGGTTTCAACTTCGCTGCCTTACGGCAGCGAGGCACATTTTATCATAGCCGCTACAAGGGGAAGGTCTCGCCTGTCGGCTCGGTCGGCGCTTCTGCCTTCGGCAGAGGTGTCCGCCGGACACCCGCGCCCTCTGGACTCCGCCGCCTTTGTAAAGGCGGGCGAAACTTTTGTGTTTTCCCCGGTTGACGCCACTTACGAAAACGGCACAAAAAAGCGGGACAGCATAGAAAGCGCATAGCCGTTTTTCCCGACTCACTTATGCGTATACTACTGTCCCGTTTTAAGGGCTATGAAGTCTGTCTTTCATTCTCGCCCAGACCGAAGCTTATAGAGAGCGCCTCGTCCACCTTGTACATATCAAGGCTGCTCAGTGTTCCCATTTTTTCTTTTAGACGCCGTTTGTCGAGGGTCCTTATCTGCTCGAGCAGTACAACGGAATCCTTTGACAGTCCGCTGCCGTTTGCATAAAGGCGGATATGCGTCGGAAGCTTTGCCTTGGAGCTTTGGCTCGTTATGGCAGCCGCTATTACAGTAGGACTGAAACGGTTGCCGACATTGTTCTGTATAATGAGAACAGGACGAACTCCTCCCTGCTCCGAGCCGACAACAGGACTCAAATCGGCATAGTAGATATCTCCTCGTCTGATGTTCATTTGTTTCTCACTCCGAAGCTTTTGTGCCCTGAGGCACGGTTTTAAACAGCACCGAAGGGTGTCTGTCGTAACAGTATACTTTTATTCTGCCCTGATAAAATCGCTTTTAATCAGAACAATATGAAACCGTTACATTTTATTCACAACGGCTCCCTGTTGTGACTCTGATATGTAATCATGGCTTTTAGTTCCTTAGGGAGCCATAGCGGATATATTTATATATATGCTTCGTCTTTTGTTTTAAGAACGGATATCAGCCGACGGAGGACTTTATTTTTTCATGAAGTCTATAGAGCCAGTCCTCGTTTTTACAGGATATGACTGTATATTTTTGTGTTACGGGGTGGATAAAGGATATTTCGCGGCAATGAAGGCACTGTGTGTCAAAATATTTTTTGCTGCCCCCGTACATATCATCTCCGGCGAGTGGGTGACCTATCGAAGAAAAATGCACCCTTATCTGGTGTGTTCTGCCTGTTTCAAGATAACAGTCAATGAGAGTATGATCGTTCTCTGTTTTTATTACCTTGTAGTGAGTCACGGCTCTGCTGCCTTTTTCTGCTGTCGTGCGCTGTATGTTATGCCCCGGCAGAAGGGCTATAGGGCGGTCTATTGTGCCGTCTGTAGTGAGTATGCCCTCGCAGAGCGCTGTATATATCTTTTTTACGCTGCTGCCGACGGCAAAGGCAGCGTATTTGTTTTTTGCACAAAGCACCAGACCGGTTGTGTCGCGGTCTATTCTGTTCACTGCACGAAAGGGATAGCTTTCCCCGCGGCTCTTTGCATAGAACGCCACAGCGTTTGCAAGAGTATCAAGCTGATGCTCGTGGGTCGGATGTACGGGCATACCGAAGGGCTTGTTACAGGCTATAAAGCAGTCGTCCTCATATACTATTTCTATAGGAAGATCGACAGGGGTCATACTGTTTTCTTCACTGATATCTGCAAGCTCTATCACGTCCCCTGCGCGAAGTATTTCTGTAACAATTATGGGGCTGCCGTTTTTCAGTATTCCGTTTTCTGTTCTTTTCAGTCTTGCGAGAAGTCGTGCCGAGACGCAGCAGTTTCTTCTTAAAAAGCTTTTTGCGGATATGCCCTCGTAACCCTCGGGAACAGTAAATTTCATATAGCACCTCAAAAAGCCCCGTCACAAAGACTTCGTACTCAGAATACGCAGTCTTTGTAAACAGGGCATAATATCAAATATCGTATTGTGTATTTACAGACATCGGAGCAAAGGTCACTTCGCTGTCACTCACAGCGGTTTTCTTCTTTTCGGCTGCACTCTTTTCCGAGCCGGAGGATTTTGACGTCTGGGAAGTGGAGGAGGCGCTGCTGTCGGTGCTTTCTGTACCCGAGCTTTCATCGCCGCCTCTGAGCATAATAACCGCTACAACTATCAGCGCTATTACAAGGATAACTACAACGATTATCGGAGCGATAAGCTTGTTCGAGGTTTTCGGAGCAGTTACAACGTTAACGTTGGTGCCTCTTATTGCCTTGCCGTCAAACTTCATCGGCTTTACTTCTACGTTTTCTGCCATCCTTTCGACATCGATCGCCTGACCTGCCTGCTGTGATTGCCTCTGGTCGTTCTTTATCTGGCGCTTCAGGTTCTTTACATAGGAATCCGTATCGAAGTTCGGATCCGTAGGAGCCTGCTGCGGCGGCAGTGCGCTCAGTCTCTCTCCTGTAGGTCCTATCGCTACATCATTCTGCTCTAAGGGCTTGAACTCTGTCTGTGAGGAATGACGTGCAGGTCTGTTCTGACCGGGGTTAGCAGAAGGCTCTGTAGTCCACTGTCTCTGCGGTCTGCCCTGAGGACGACCGTTCTGGGGACGCTGCTGCGGCGGTCTGCCCTGAGGCTGACGGTTCTGCTGCGGCGACTGAGGTCTGCTCTGCGGCTGTGCCTGTGCAGGACGGGCTGGCTGCTGCGGCTGCTGTGCATTATTCGCAAAATCCTGCGGATTTGATGACCACTGCTTGGGCTGAGGTCTGCTCTGCGGCTGTGCAGGGCTG
>JAHKXX010000023.1 GCA_020627425.1 bacterium | reverse complement strand
TTTATTGTACCTGTTTTTCCGCTCCGTGCGCGCGAAGGAAGTGCCCTTGGGGTACCGCACAGGATGGCACTTGTGCTGCATTTTTGTGCAGGCTGGTGGGCTTGTCTATTCTGTTTGGTTTATCTGATTTTTATTTATGACTTATATAAACAATTATCAATTAACAAATAGTATAATTTTAAAATTCAATACTAAAAGTTTATTAATAACCGCAGGGGCGAGAGCTTCTGCGGTTTTTGCATAATGCAGAGAAATAAACTTGCCTCAACTTCAAACCAGCGTTAAGTGCCGCCATGTGCGGTACCCCAAGGGCACTTCCTTCGGGCGCACGGCGCGGAAAAAGAGGTACAATAAACCAAACTCGACCGCGTGCCAAGGAGGTAGGCGGTAACACCAACTACAGTGCGCGAATTGACTGCGGAGGCACTCCGCCGCTGCACTGTTTTTTGGAGACAAGAAGTAGAGAAGAGAATTATACTCGCCTTCACTTTAAACCAGCGACAAGTGCCGCCCTGTGCGGTACCCCAAGGGCACTTCCTTCGGGCGCACGGCGCGGACGAAGAGGGACAATAAACCCAGTGTGTCCGCGTGCCAAAAAAGTCGGCGGCACAACCAACTACAGTGCGCGAATTGCTCAGCGCGAGCACGCGCCGCCGGCTATTTTATGACGATGTTGATAAGTTTAGAGGGAACATATATTTCTTTTATGATCGTTTTGCCCTCTATAAGAGACGCGATCCTCTCGGATGCCTTTGCGGCAGCTATGGCAGCGTCTTTGTCAATATCGGCGGCAACCATCAGCTTTTCGCGTACCTTGCCGTTTATCTGGACTGCTATCTCTATCTCATTGTCAACGCATTTGCTCTCGTCGTATTCCGGCCATTTTGCAGCGGATACAAAGCCGTCGCCAAGCTTGCAGTCGCTCCACATCTGCTCTGCAACGTGGGGCGCAAAGGGAGACAGGAGTATAGTAAATACCTTCAGCTCTTCCCTTGTTACAGACTTGGTGTTATATATGTCGTTGATAAGCGACATAAGTGCGGCTATAGCGGTGTTGAACTTAAGTACCTCTATATCCTCGCCGACCTTCTTTATTGTCTTGTGGAAGGCACCCTCGAGCTCGGGACGGATACCGCCCTCCGTCATTATGGAAGTCATATTATAGCAGCGCTCTGCAAATCTGCGGCAGCCCTTTATGGAATTTGAATTCCATGGAGCGGCATTTTCAAAGTCACCGATAAACATCTCAAAAAGGCGCATGGTGTCAGCGCCGTACTCGTTTACTATTTCGTCGGGGTTTACGACATTTCCGCGGGACTTGCTCATTTTTTCGCCGTTCTCACCAAGTATCATACCGTGGCTGGTACGCTTTGCATAAGGCTCGGCGGTGGGTACAACTCCTATATCATAAAGGAACTTGTGCCAGAAACGGCTGTAAAGCAGATGGAGCGTGGTGTGCTCCATACCTCCGTTGTACCAGTCAACGGGAGTCCAGTAACGGAGCGCTTCCTTGCTTGCAAGGGCATCGTTATTGTGTGGGTCTGCATAGCGCAGGAAATACCACGACGAGCCTGCCCACTGGGGCATTGTATCGGTCTCTCTCTTTGCGTCTGCGCCGCACTGGGGACATTTTGTATTTACCCAGTCGGTCATTTTCGCAAGGGGAGATTCACCGTTATCGGTAGGCTCATAAGACTCTACGTCCGGCAGTTCAAGCGGAAGCTCACTCTCCGGTACGGCTACGGCGCCGCAGTGAGGACAGTGAACTATCGGTATGGGTTCACCCCAGTAACGCTGACGCGAAAACACCCAGTCACGCAGCTTGAAATTTACCTTTGCCCTGCCCTTGCCGGTCTCGGTAAGCCTTTCCGTTATCTTCTTTTTTGCATCCTCTACACTGAGTCCGTCCAGATATTCAGAGTTTACCAATACGCCTGTTTCGCAGTCGGTAAAGGCTTCCTTCTGTACATCCTCGCCGCCCTTTACTACCTCTATTATCGGCAGACCGAACTTCTTTGCGAAGTCCCAGTCACGGGTATCATGAGCCGGTACAGCCATAATAGCACCGGTACCGTAGGATACAAGAACATAGTCTGATATAAAAATCGGTATCTGCCTGTTGTTTACGGGATTTATCGCTTCTACTCCCACAAGACGGACGCCGGTTTTGTCCTTTGCTACCTCGGTACGCTCGAAGTCGGACTTTCTTGCGGCTGCTTCCTGATAAGCGCGAACCTCGTCCATATTCTCAATAGTGGAGGCAAGCTTTTCAATGAGCGGATGCTCGGGAGATATTACCATATATGTAGCTCCGAAAAGCGTGTCGGGGCGTGTTGTATAAACCGTAAGCTTGTCGCCCGTTGTGGTAGTAAAATCTACCTCTGCACCCGTGGATCTGCCTATCCAGTTTTTCTGCTGAGCCTTTACTCTGTCGGGATAATCAACGAGATCCAGATCCTTTATGAGTCTGTCTGCATAGGCTGTAATCTTCAGCATCCACTGTGATTTTACCTTTCTTACGACCTCGCTGCCGCAGCGCTCGCATACGCCGTTGACGACCTCTTCATTGGCAAGCACACACTTGCATGAGGTACACCAGTTTACTGCCATTTCCTTTTTGTAGGCAAGATCGTGCTTGAAGAGCTGCAGGAATATCCACTGCGTCCACTTGTAGTAGGACGGGTCTGTGGTATTTATCTCGCGGCTCCAGTCAAAGGATATGCCCAGCGACTGAAGCTGTGATTTAAAGCGTGCTACGTTTTTCTTTGTTACCTCTCGCGGATGAACATGGTTCTTGATTGCGAAATTCTCCGTCGGCAGTCCGAAGGCGTCCCAGCCGATAGGATACAGTACGTTGTACCCCTGAAGTCTGCGCTTTCTTGCAACAATGTCAAGAGCGGTATAGGAACGCGGATGTCCTACATGCAGTCCCTGTCCGGAAGGGTAGGGAAACTCTATAAGAGTATAGTATTTTGGCTTTGAACTGTTCTGCTCTGCGTGAAAGATACCTGCCTCTTCCCATTTCTTTTGCCACACCGGCTCGATTTGCTTATGGTCGTACTTCAATTCAACTTACTCCTTTTCCTTTTTATTTTGACGGAAACAGCTCTGACATAGGCATATTGAGGATATCGGAAATATCTATTTCCTCGCCGTCCTGCCAAAGTCTTTCCAGATCATAGTAATCTCTCGCCTCATCGGAAAAAACATGTACCACTACATCTACATAGTCAAGTAGTATCCATGTATCCGAACGATAACCTTCAATATGGCTGACGCCGACTCCTGAGTCGTCAAGTCTTGACTCTACCTCGTCGGCAAGTGCTTTTACCTGAGTTTTTGAAGAACCGGAGGCTACTACAAAATAATCCGCTATCGAGGATATGTCTTTTATTTTTATAAGTCTTATGTTCTGACCCTTTATTTTGGTTAACGCTCTGACACAGAGTCGCGCTTCTTCTAATGATGTCATATTAATTATCATCTCCGTTTTTGTATTATCTTCCAAGCCTTGATGCAAGCTCATTATAGCCTGCGAAGGAATCCGGCGCTATGGTGATCTTTCTTGACGCAAGATCGGACACGGTAAATGCCATCCCCTCCAGTACGCCTATATCCAGTCCCTTGTCGGCGAACTTTCTCATCTTATCTACACCCTCATAATCCCTGTCGGCAGAAATAAAGTCGGCAAGAAAAATAATTTTTTCAAGCAAGGACATTCCTGCTCTGCCGGTGGTATGATAGCGAACTGCGTTTATTATGTCCTCATCCGTTATACCAAGCTCTACCCGGATATATGCGCTGCCCGATATAGCGTGCCAAAGCTTCGGAGAACTTCTCTCCATATCTGTAAGCTCTATTCCCGCACGCTGTATAAGCTCCATATGTTCCTCTTCGTCTGCCTCCTTGGTTATATCGTGAAGGATACCGGCTATTTCCGCCTTCTCAGTATCTCCGCCGTATTTCTTTGCAAGACGTACTGCTTCCTTTGCGACATTCTTTGAATGCTTATATCGTGAGGACTTAAGTCTTTTTGAAATTATTTTATCATAGTCTTTTATTGTCAATTCATCATCCCCTTAAAAAGCCCCCGGGCTTCAATATACTCTGCCTTTTTTCTGTACACTATAAGTGCGTCAGCGAACCTCATAATTTTCCGGCATATTATAAAGAATTGTATCCACGCTTGTCGGTATACCCTTTTCGCCTTTTTTCTGCTGCTCTGCTATTGCATTAAACAGAGAGCTTTGCCTTACGAAGGAGTCATATATCTTCTCGGTATTATTCAGTATCTTTCCGTCCAGAGTTGAGAACAGTGAGTTTGATATTGCCGAATAGGAAAACAACTGAGTCTTATATACGGTTATTTCCTTATCGCCGGATTTCAGTGCAATAGTATCGGGATATTTGATGGTTCTGAAATTATGCTCGGCGCAAAGCTCCGGAATA
>JAHKXX010000210.1 GCA_020627425.1 bacterium | reverse complement strand
ATTAGCTCCGTTGTTGTACGCCTTATCAGCTTCAATGAACAGCCGCTTTATAGCCTTGGAAAGCCTCGTGTTCTTATAGTAGAGAATAGGTATTACTGCTGTCTTAAAGCCCGAAGTATTCATTTTTTTGAGTTTGAGCATACCTGTTGAGGTGAGTATCGGGTTGACTACCTTTATTACTTTACAGTTGTCGGGCTTTTCTTCAAGGATATTGCCGTCTTCGCCGATATAGATGGTGGTTGAGGTAACTATCTCCTCACGGATGGCGTCTATCGGAGGATTAGTGACCTGAGCAAAGTTCTGCTTGAAGTAGTCAAACAGCGGCACGGGCTGCTTTGAAAGCACTGCAAGGGGCTTGTCGCTGCCCATTGCAGCAATAGGCTCTTTGCCGTCCTTTGCCATGGGAAGAATCGTGTTCATTACGTCCTCGTAGGTATAGCCGAAAGCTTTTTGAAGTTTTCTCTTTTCGGCTCTCGGGTGTTCCTCGACCTTTGCATTGGGGACTTTGAGGTATTTCAGTCTAATGAGATTTGCGTCAAGCCATTCACCGTAGGGCTGACGGGAAGCATAGTATTCCTTGATCTCATCATCGTCTATAAGCCTGCCCTGTACGGTATCTACAAGAAGCATTTTTCCGGGGTGAAGTCTTTCCTTACATACTATCTTTTCGGTCGGAACGGGCAGTGCGCCGACCTCTGAGGACAATATAAGGTTGTCGTCGTCGGTTATATAGTAGCGTGACGGTCTTAAACCGTTTCTATCAAGTACTGCACCCATGATATCACCGTCAGAGAATACGATAGATGCAGGACCGTCCCAGGGTTCCATCATAGTTGCATAGTATTGATAGAAGTCACGTTTTTTCTGGCTCATAGCGTGGTTATTGTCCCAGGGCTCAGGAATGGTTATCATGACTGCCAGCGGAAGATCCATACCGCTCATAACAAGAAATTCAAGGGTATTGTCCAGCCTTGCGGAGTCGCTGCCTTCGGGATTGACAACGGGGATTACCTTATCCATCTCGCCCATGAGATATTCTGAGGTCATTGTCTCTTCACGGGCAAGCATTTTGTCGGCATTGCCTCTGATGGTATTTATCTCGCCATTGTGGACGATCATTCTGTTGGGGTGCGCCTTCTGCCAGCTTGGGAAGGTGTTTGTGGAAAAACGTGAATGAACGACCGCGATCGCAGATTCATAATCCTCATCCTGAAGATCGACAAAGAAGCGTCTCAGATCGCCCACAAGGAACATTCCCTTATATACTATAGTACGGCTCGAAAGCGATACAACATAAGTATCCTCGTTGCTCTGCTCAAAGAATCGTCTTGCAACATAGAGCTTTCTGTCGAAGTCAAGACCTCTCTTGACTCCTTCGGGACGGCTGATGAAGCACTGCTGGATATTCGGCATACATTCCCTTGCCTTACTTCCCAGAATCTCCGGCTGAGAGGGGACCTCTCTCCATGCCAGAACGTCGAGTCCCTCTTTTTCGGCGATTATCTCAAACATCTTTTTTGCCTGATTTCTTCTTAGCTCGTTCTGAGGGAAGAAGAACATTCCTACAGCATAGTCTCTCTCGTTTCCTATAGGTATGTTCAGCCTCTGAGCTTCCTTTTTGAAGAATTTATGTGATATCTGCAACAGTATGCCGACTCCGTCACCGGTCTTTCCCTCGGCGTCCTTGCCGGCGCGGTGCTCGAGAGTCTCAACGATCGTTAGCGCGTCTGATACAGTCTTATGAGATTTTATTCCTTTTATATTGACAACCGCGCCTATACCGCAGTTATCATGCTCAAAAGACGGATCATACAGCTTATTGTTCTGGGTGGACATAAATAACTTCCTCTCATATTTGGGATTACAAGCCATATTATAATGCTGTGATGCAGGTTTGTCAATAACAAATTGCATAATTCTGAAAACATTATGCAAAATCAGGCAATAAAGTGGCGAAATAGGCGGGCTGATTGTGGAATATTGCAAGATTTAAAAAAAATATTGCAAAACCTATTGACAAACGAGATACGATGATGTATACTGCAACCATCGGAACAACAAAGGCGTTGTGAGCAAAGGAGCTTACAGCGCCTTTTACGTTTTGAGAAAAAAGAAAAACATTAACAGGAGAGGATCATTATGTCAAATGTACCCGAAATGTTCGGAAGTATGGTTTTCAATGACAAAAAAATGCAGGAGAGACTTCCTGTCGTTACTTACAGAGCATTGAAAAAGACTATCAAAAACGGAGAGCCTCTGGATATCAGTGTAGCTAATGCCGTAGCCAATGCCATGAAGGAATGGGCTGTAGAAATGGGCTGCACACATTATACGCACTGGTTCCAGCCGATGACGGGCATTACCGCCGAAAAGCATGACAGCTTCATCTATAAGGCTGAGGACGGAAAGATCATCATGGAGTTCTCAGGAAAAGAGCTTATAAAGGGCGAGCCTGACGCATCCAGCTTTCCCTCCGGCGGTATCCGCGCTACCTTCGAGGCAAGAGGATATACAACATGGGATCCGACTTCTCCGGCGTTTATCCGTGACAAAACATTATATATCCCGACAGCCTTCTGTTCATACACCGGAGACATCCTTGATAAAAAGACGCCGCTTCTCCGCTCTATGGAGCGTCTGAGCAGTGTTGCAACAGAGCTTCTTCACCTTTTGGGCAAGACCGATGTAACAAGAGTTACCACCACAGTAGGTCCGGAGCAGGAATACTTCCTGATAGACAAGAAAATGTATGACAAGCGGCCCGACCTTATCTTTACAGGCAGAACACTTTTCGGTGCTCCGGCTCCAAAGGGACAGGAGCTTGAGGATCATTATTTCGGCTCGATCAAAACAAGAGTCGCTGCCTTTATGAATGAGCTTGACGAGGAGCTGTGGAAGCTGGGCGTTATGGCAAAGACAAAGCACAATGAGGTCGCACCCTCACAGCATGAGCTTGCGCCTGTATTCGCAACATCCAATATCGCTACCGACCACAACGAGCTTACAATGGAGGTAATGAAAAAGACTGCTGAAAAGCACGGTCTTGTATGTATCCTCCACGAAAAGCCCTTTGCAGGTGTAAACGGCTCCGGAAAGCACAACAACTGGTCTATTTCGACAAACACCGGCGAGAATCTTCTTGACCCCGGCAAAAATCCCGAGAGCAATCTGCAGTTCCAGCTTTTCCTTGCCGCTATCGTAAAGGCTGTGCATGAGTATCAGGATCTTCTCAGACTGACAGTCGCATCCGCCGGAAACGATCACAGACTCGGCGCAAACGAAGCACCTCCTGCGATCATTTCTATGTATCTTGGCGACGATCTCGGCGCGCTTGTCGATTCTGTTATCAACGGTACCGATTACCGTTCAAACGGAAAGGTCAATATGCTGACAGGCGTTGACGTTCTTCCTGATTTCAAAAAGGATACCTCTGACAGAAACCGTACGTCACCCTTTGCGTTTACGGGAAACAAGTTTGAATTCAGAGCACTTGGTTCATCACTCAATATCGCGTGTCCGAACTATATGCTCAACACGATGGTAGCAGATGAGCTTGCACAGTTCTATGAGGAGCTTAAAAACGCCGATGATCTTGAAGCAGCAGAAAAGGCTGTTATCAAGCGTACTCTTACAGAGCATAAGAATATTATATTCAACGGCGACAACTATTCTGATGAATGGGTCAAGGAAGCAGAGAGAAGAGGTCTTTGCAATTATCGCTCGCTTCCGGAGGCAATGGCTCATTATGTTGACAAGAAAAATGTCGATCTGTTTGTAAGAAACGGTATACTTACAGAGGCGGAGATCCGCGCAAGATATGAGATAGAGCTTGAGACATACAGCAAGCAGCTGAGGATCGAGGCGCTGACCATGATCGACATGGCTGAAAAGAACATCACGCCGGCAGTCATATCATTTGTAAGCAGCCTGTCGTCTGCGGCTATCGCAAAGAAGCAGCTTAGCGAGTCCTATTCAGTATATGCAGAAACATCTCTCGTCGAAGAGCTGTCAGAAAAGCTTGAAGCCTTTGTAAAAAAGACAGCAGAGCTGAAGGCAGCTGTAGCAGGTGCAGCAGAATATAAAAATGACGCTCTTGCAGAGTCGGGCTATTACCGCAATACTGTATTCAGCCTTATGGACGAGCTGAGAAAGCTCGGCGATGCCATGGAAACCAAAACATCAGCCGCATATTGGCCCTATCCGTCTTATGCAGAGATACTGTTCGGTGTATAATAAACGCTTATAAGGGATAAAAAGGAAAGAAAAGAAAGGTCTGTTCTCGGGTCTCCATCAAATAGTGTCGGAGCGGGGGACAGACGGGAAAGGTGGAATGAACTATGGATCCTGTTGTAAATACGGCAATGGAACAGGCAGTAAAGCAAGCCAATGATTATACGATCAGCATCTGGTTTCTGATTGGTGCTGCGCTTGTATTCTTTATGCAGTGTGGATTTGCTATGGTTGAAACAGGCTTCACAAGAGCTAAGAATGCCGGCAACATCATTATGAAGAACCTGATGGACTTCTGCATCGGAACCGTCATGTTCATCTTTCTGGGATTCGGACTTATGATGTCAGAGGACTATCTCTTCGGACTTATCGGTGTTCCGAATCTGAACATATTCACAGATTTCAATCATTTTCCCTGGTCGTCATTCGTATTCAATCTCATTTTCTGCGCAACTGCTGCGACTATCGTTTCGGGCGCAATGGCAGAAAGAACAAAGTTTATCTCATATTGTATTTACAGCGGACTTATCAGTCTTGTAGTATATCCTATAGAGGCCGGCTGGGTGTGGAACAGTCAGGGTTGGCTTGCACAGCTTGGCTTCGTGGATTTTGCCGGTTCGGCGTGTATACATACAGTAGGCGGTATCTCCGCTCTGATCGGTGCGGCAATGGTGGGGCCCCGTATCGGCAAGTATTCTAAGGAGGGAAAGCCCAGAGCTATTCCCGGACACAGTTTGACGCTTGGTGCTCTCGGTGTATTTATCCTGTGGTTTGGCTGGTACGGCTTCAACGGAGCAGCTGCAACAAACGTTACACAGCTTGCACAGATATTTGCCACTACTACGGTAGCGCCTGCCGCAGCAACCTGTGCTACGATGATATACACCTGGATAAAGAACGGCAAGCCGGATGTTTCAATGTCACTTAACGGCTCGTTAGCTGGATTGGTCGCTATCACAGCCGGCTGTCATACAGTAGATATTTTAGGCTCTCTTATCATAGGTATCGTTGCAGGTATCCTTGTAGTAATTGCAGTAGAAGTCGTAGACAGCAAATTGAAAGTAGACGATCCGGTTGGAGCTATCGCAGTTCACATGTGCAACGGTATATGGGGAACAATTGCGGTAGGTATCTTCTCAAAGGATGAAAACACTCTTGGACTTCTCTATGGCGGCGGATTCACGCAGCTCGGCAAGCAGGCTCTCGGAATCCTGTGCATCGGTTCATATACGGCAGTTCTTATGACGCTCATCTTCTTTGTCATCAAGAAGACCATCGGTTTGAGGGCTTCAAGAGATGAAGAAGT
>JAHKXX010000209.1 GCA_020627425.1 bacterium | reverse complement strand
GAGAATAAGTGTATTTGTCTTTTCTGCTTGGTGTATCACACTAAATCGCGTTACTTGCACCTATTCCAAAACACCCAGAATTATTTTACACCAACTTTACGCCGGCGCAGTGCCTGCGCGGTCAACACGCACACTCAAGTTGGTTATGCCCTGTACTTACTTGGCATACGTACGAATATGGTTTATTCTAAGCATCAGACAAACATGGCGGATATACTCAGTATAACATAACACAGAAGAAACACAAGTGCAAGTGCCATATTTACGCCGCCCTTCTCTGACAGCATTTCCGGGCTGTATTTCGAGTCGTGATCCTGAGCTTTTATTTTCTTAACCTTTTTTACAACATGGCGATAATACGAGCGGTTGGCACTGACACCGCTATAGATCATTATTCCCCAGTTAACAATATTTACTATTAAAGGCAAAAATATCAACAGACACTGCCAGAAGTCGAAATTTTCAAACATATAGCTGAAATAATCCCTGTATGAAACATAGCTGTAATAAGACGATTGTGTTGCAGAGAGTGCCTCTGTAGCCTGTCTCCAGATATCATTTGTATAGAGCAACTGAACCACAAAATTACCAAGCGTCAATATAGCCGACAGCAAGCTCAGTATTGTTCCTTTGACATACAGCTTCCTATAGAGAAACCAGCCTCCGCCAAAAACAAACGCAGCAAAGGAAAACCGTGATCTGCCTGTTTGCACCACCCTTTTAAAAGTAGGGATATAATACTGTGTATTAACTCCAACATATTTAGCAGCCTCGGCAGCGGTTATTCCGTCAAAGTTCTCATCCTTATTTACACCGCCCAAGGGATCAAGAAAAGCATTAAAAAGAAAATCAGGGTTATTACCATCCTCATCGTTATACGAATAATCATCATCCGACACAAACGAATTTACGGGCATACCATTTTTATTCTTATCCAGAAAAGAGCCGCATTTAGCGCACATAATGGCATTTGGCGGGTTATCAAAGCCACACACGGCACATTTTACTGTCTTTATCTTTTCTTTCTCATCATCTTCTACGACCGGCTCATTTGAATCATAAACATCATGCCACGATTTCTTATCCCGATGAAGCTCGGGAAAAATGCATTTACCTTTTTGTTTATAACAATCTCTATGATAAGGGGCGCCGCATTTTGGGCATACAACTATATCGTCGCCCTCCTTAAAAATCTCGGAGCACACAGGACAAGCCTTTCCGAAAAAATCCATTAACGGTTACCTCCTTTTCCCTTATTATCTCCCATTATACTATATATTTCCTCATCTTTCAAGCCCGGTTGCGGAGTGCCTGCGCGGTCAACTCTCTCTTGCCGCACAGCGGCAAGGGCGTGCAAGGCACGCCGCAGCGTGGCAAATTCTTGTTACCGCCGAGTAAAAGGCACCGTCTCAAGCTTGGCTTATTATACCTCTCCGTCCGCGTCGCGGCACTCAGGGTGTCGCTCGTGCTATTTGGAAGTAAATGCAAGTATATCTCTCTTCTCTGATCATTGTCTCCAAAAAACAGTACATCGAGTGTGACGTGTGTTTTCGTAAGCATTATTATTATTCAGTCTTCAATAAAACGCAGTGCCTATAGGTTCAGTTTATTTTGTTTTTTAAAGGGAGAGACTCATGTAAAGTCTCTCCCTTTATTACTTAATCGTTATTTCTGGGCTTGCGGTCATTGTGTCTGAAGCCTCTCTGACCCGAGGGTCTGCGCGGAGGAATATCATTTTCGGGAGTAAGTCCCTCTACCTCTATCAGTGCCTCACGACGTGAAAGATTCAGTCTGCCCTTATCGTCAATATCAAGTACCTTTACTATTATAATATCGTCGATATTTACAACATCGGTTACCTTCTCGGTACGCTTTACATCAAGCTGTGATATATGGCAAAGACCCTCTTTGCCCGGAGCTATCTCTACAAAAGCGCCGAAGTCCATTATTCTTGTAACTCTGCCCTTATAGATAGTACCCGGCTCGGGATCATTTACTATAGTATCGACAATAGTCATAGCGCGGTTACAGTTGTCTATATCTACACCGCTGACAAATACATGTCCGTCCTCTTCAATGTCGATCTTAACATCACACTCGGCGCAGATCTTCTGTATTACCTTGCCGCCGGAACCGATAACCTCGCGGATCTTATCAACAGGTATAACAGTTGACAGCATCTTCGGAGCATATTTTGAAAGCTCCTTGCGCGGCTCTGGTATAGCCTTCAGCATAACCTCGTCAAGTATATAATCTCTTGCCTTGTGGGTCTTATAGAGTGCTTCCTTTATCATCTCAGGAGTAAGACCGCTGATCTTCAGATCCATCTGTATTGCAGTAATACCCTCGTGGGTACCGGCTACCTTGAAGTCCATATCTCCGAAGAAGTCCTCAAGACCCTGAATGTCTACCATAGTCATCCAGCGCTCGCCCTCGGTTATAAGCCCGCAGGAAATGCCTGCTACGGGAGCCTTTATAGGAACGCCTGCGTCCATAAGAGAAAGAGTCGAACCGCAGATAGAACCCTGAGAGGTCGAACCGTTTGAGGAAAGTATCTCGGAAACAAGTCTGATAGTATAGGGGAATTCTTCCTCTGAAGGAATAACCGGAACAAGAGCACGCTCGGCAAGTGCGCCGTGACCTATCTCACGTCTGCCCGGACCTCTGGAGGGCTTTGTCTCGCCTACGGAATAAGACGGGAAATTGTAGTGATGGATATATCTTTTTGAGGTCTGATCATCAATACCGTCAAGTATCTGCTGATCGCTTACCGAACCGAGTGTTGTTATTGTAAGAACCTGTGTCTGACCTCTGGTAAACATACCCGAGCCGTGTACTCTGGGGAGAACTCCGACCTCTGCAGCGAGGGGACGTATCTCGTCCATCTTTCTTCCGTCAACACGCTTCTGCTCGTCTAAGAGCCAACGGCGTACTATATACTTCTGTGTTTTATACAGACAATCGTCTATCTGAGCCTGCATATCGGGATATATCTCGTCAAACTTCTCATGTACAGCGTCATATATAGGCTTTAGTCTTTCGTCACGGACCTTCTTGTCGTCCGTATCAAGCGCAACTCTTATATCGTCTATTGCGAAGGACTTTATAGCCTCCAGCATTTCTGCATCAGGCTCGTTGCTCGGATAGCTGAACTTTTCCTTGCCTATTTCTGCCTGTATTGATTTTATAAACTCAATTATAGGCTGGTTTGCATTATGACCTGCCATAATACCGTTATACATAACATCATCCGGAACTATGTTAGCGCCTGCTTCTATCATAGCGATACGGCTGTCAGTTGAAGCAACGGTAACAGCCATCTGAGATACTTCTCTCTGTTCCTTTGTAGGGTTTATTATGAACTCACCGTCAATAAGACCTACGGAAACAGCGGATATAGGACCGTTCCACGGAATATCGGAAATAGAGAGTGCTATAGATGTACCTACCATAGCAGCAACCTCTGGCATACAGTCGGGATCATATGCCATAACAGTACATACGATAGAAACGTCATTTCTCATATCCTTCGGGAAAAGCGGACGTATAGGACGGTCTATAACACGGGAAACCAGTATAGCCTTCTCGGACGGTCTGCCCTCTCTTTTGCCGAATGCGCCCGGTATCTTTCCAAGTGCATACTGCTTTTCTTCAAAGTCTACAGACAGAGGGAAAAAGTCTACTCCCTCTCTCGGCTTTGGTGAAGCTGTTGCGGCAACATGCACTACTGTCTCGCCGTAGCGAACAAGGCATGCTCCGTTTGCAAGCTGAGTCATTTTTCCTGTTTCTACAACAAGAGGTCTGCCTGCAAATTCTGTTTCAAACTTTCTGTAATTTTCAAACATTTTTTTACCTCCATTTAATAATCAAGAGGTGTAATTCCGGTTTAGCAATAAAACCAAAAATCATTTATAATCTATGATTTCTCGTTTCACTGCTAAAACACGAAAACTACTGTCCTCTTTTTTTACCTACACCGTACTTAATTTTGAAGGCAGCCTGTTATATTTACAGACTGCCCCAAGAGTCAATTACTTACGGATACCAAGTCTTGCTATGATAGAACGATAACGCTCAATGTCTACCTTGATAAGGTAGTTAAGAAGACTTCTTCTCTGACCGATCATTTTGAACAGACCGCGTCTTGAGTGATGATCCTTCTTGTGTGTTTTCAGGTGCTCGGTAAGGTCACTGATCCTCTTTGAAAGAATAGCGATCTGTACCTCAGGAGAACCTGTATCGCCCTCGTGAATAGCATACTCCTTGATGATTGCGTCTTTTTCTGACTTCAGCATTTGTTTATCCACCTTTTCTATTATTTTTGTCTTACCGTCGTTCCAAGTTATGGGCTGTGGACTCCCGTTACACGGGCTTTACCCCATAACCGAGATACGCGGCATCAACGATTCCTATTATAACACAAGCTTTCGCAAATGTAAAGAAAAACATTTGCAGCGCAGTGCCTGCGCGGTCGATTCGCGCACTCGGGTTGGTGTTACCGCCTACCTTATTGGCACGCGTACAGGTTTAGTTTATTATACATCTTTGTCCGCGCCGTACCGCACAGGGCGGTACTTGACGCTGGTTTGGAGTGAAAATGGGTACAATT
>JAHKXX010000208.1 GCA_020627425.1 bacterium | reverse complement strand
TGAGCGCCGTAATAGCCATAGCAGTCATATCGGGATCGGCTTCTTCACCGAAAAATGTCCACCCACCATTCGGAAGTGCTGCCGACAAGATATCGTCGATAAGAGCCTGCTTTTCTGCTGTAAGACCGTCTTTTGCAGCATCAAGGGCTATAAGAGCATAGACAGAGCCGTTAACTCCCTGAGCCTTTACATAATCAATATCCTTGAGGGGTGCGGTAAGGTCATAACCGTCTAAGTCAGAAGGATCGGCTCCTACTGCACACAGTGCAATTACAAAGCGTGAATTATCGGTAGAACGGGTGCTGCTCAGTTTTGCGTCGCCTACTGCATGTACATATGAATTAACACTGTTAATATATGCTTCTTTTTCTTCTTGTGAAAGTATCCCGAGACGAGCTTTAATGATGATTTGCCACTCGTTCCCGGCGATATTTGTATTGCCGAAGATCTCAGCTGCCTTTTTTTCTATATCCTTGTCTATCTCTATTGCAGTCTTTATACTGTTCTCCGCAGCAACGAGCTTGTCGTAATTTGTTACCTGTGATTTTTGCTCATCGGTAAGACTGTTGTATCCGTTTCTCGCTTTTGTAACAGAGGACATATTGTTAACATCAATTGCTTCTATAGCGCTTATAACAGACTGTACCTCTGTATCGACAATATCCGCTGTTTTGTCAATGCTGACCGTATAGACCGTTTCCGTTACGCCCTCAGGTACATAGCTCATCCATGAGCTGTTTGCTACGCCGATATATATCACATCTCCCTCGGTTACTTCTATAGGCTCCGAATACTTATAGTCTGTACCTGCTATTGCAGGGGTATACTCGTTTTTATATGTCTTTACTCTGAAAGCACGGTTTTTTGCCTTAGGAGCTACAGTAACCGAAGTCGTACCCTCCGGTAGAGTAAGCGTATAATTATTACTGCTTCCGAATTCGGGAGAAAGCACTCCGTCGCTTATACCCAGATCGGACAGAGAGGTATCGGTTCCCATATAGTCATAGCCTATATCTGCGCCCCAGTTAAGAGAGTATTCAAAGCTTATCTCGTCGCCACCTTCAAGCTTACCGGAGCTTACAGTATATGCCGACAAGCCTTCATCAGTGATCCAGTTATCAAGAGTTGCCATCCAGCCGCCTGTTTCGGCGCCGTCACCGGCACTGATACCGTTTATTTCAGATACATATCCTGTATCTGCGCCTGTCTGGGTATATCCGTGCTTTTCAAGGGCTGTTCTAAGTAATGACAAAGGATCGGAGTTTTCGTCTATCTTTACATATTCGTCAATAAGAACTCCGTCCCATGGGCTGCCGGCGTCAGTAGTATAATTATCGTTCCTGACGGTAATTCTTACTGTCTGGCCGTCCTGTACTGCAAAAGCAGTCAGCGATGCCGAACCCAATGTCAGGGCAGTGGCTGTGATAATTGATAGCAGTTTAGTTTTTGTTTTCATTTTTTTCCTCCTGTAGTTTTTTTGTCTGTCTTTCGGATTTTTTTATGGACCTCAGCATTTCCTTGCGGCGCTGTCTTTTTAGCTTTGATTTTTCCTTTGATGAAACAAGAGGCTTTTCCTTAAGTCCTGCTTCCTCTAAGGCGCGCGGCCACGGACCGAGCTTTTGCTTAATAAAGCATACCTTTGATGGATCAAAATCGCTGCGCTTTGGCAGACGTCCCAGCTCGGTAAACCTCTTGTTCAGCATATCAATAGCTTTCTGTTTCTTTTCGTCCATAAAAACTCCATTAAAAAAGGCTTTCAGTGTATATAACAAAGAAAGCACAACAGGTATAAAAAAGTGTACAAGAAGAACAGCATCAAGGTATCCTGACACCCTTTTACCGGCTGCGCTTCTTCTTCGTCCAAGAGAGCATTACCACAGTACAAGGGAGTGATCCGGCTTACGAAGTATTTCGATCACGGTAATGACGGTTGCTTCGGAATTTCACCGATATTCCCGATTACGCACAGCGTGCGACCTTATACTGTAATATTAAATTGTATGTTACTTTTCGGCTATAGCTGGTGGGGACTCAATTCATATCAAGTCTTATCAACTGGTCAATACAGTACCCTACCGTATCCTCTGTAGAACAGCCGTGCATTTTTATAATAGGTTTTTTTGTACCGAGAAAAAAAGCTCCTCCGCGAACATTGAGTTCATATTTTTCGGCAATAGCCTCATTCACGGTGTCAAAAACATCCTTATAGTCTGACGGATACTGTTGTTCTACGCGGTGAAGTACCTTCAAGATCGACTGTGCTGTTGCTTCGATTGTTTTTAACAACAGATTACCGCAAAACCCATCCGCAACTACTACATCAACATAATCTGTAAATAAGTCATAGCTTTCAACATTTCCGACAAAGTTCAGGTCACTTTCGCTTAACAGAGCATTCGTCTTTTTTATCAGCTCTGTCCCCTTTGTGCTTTCACGTCCGTTTGAAAGCAGTCCTACCTTCGGAGCTGGAATACTATAACAGCGTTTTGCAAAATCCGAACCGAGATGGGCAAATTTTACAAGATCATTTTCCGTGCATGAAAGGCTTGCTCCGCAGTCCAGAAGGCAAAACCAGTTGCCGTCGGGCTTTGGTATAGAGGAAGCAAGAACCGGAGACTTTATTCCCTTTTCAAGTCCCAGACGAGTCATAGACGCAACAAAAAGTGCACCTGTATTTCCCGGGCTGAGACAGGAGAAACAATCATCATCATTTTTCAGCCTGTCCATAGCTATACAAACTGAGGCATTTTCCCTGCCGTTGAAAACAGACATCGGCGACTCATCATTTCTTACATAGTTGTCCGTTTCCTCAAGCTCCAAACGAGAAATATCAACACTCCAGTCTGAAAGGCATTTTTCAAAGCTTTTACGGTTTCCTACTATTACCGCACCGTATTCGGTGTGTCTCTCAAGTGCCTTTAATGCCCCTCTTATAATGGCTTCATCGCCAATATCTGCACCGTATGAATCAATAACAAGCTTCTGCACAACAAATAACCTCTTATTCTATCGCAAAAATATAATCATAAACAGGCATTTTTCCCTCTATAAGACCGCACTCAATAAACGGGAATTCTTTTTCTATAAGCATTTTTACCATTTCAGCCTGTTCCAGACTTACACTGCTTCCGTAAAAACCGGTTATGACCTCTTTGGAGACGATATCAGGTATATTTTTCAGCAAGCCGATTATGGTTTCATTTATATCATCGGAAGAGGAGCGGATAGTTTCGTTATCAAGACCAATATAGTTATCCTTTTTTACTTCTATTCCGCCGATACTACAATCGCGCGTTGAGGTAGTGATATAGCCGGTGGTAACGTAGGACAGATTGGAGGTCATACTCTCTATAAGCTCCTCCGGGGTGTCTACGGAATTATTCATCATCGACAATGCAGAATAACCCTCGGCAATGGATTTTGTTTCTATTACGAATACCTTGCTCTTTTTATACAGCTTAGCCGCCTGCTTTGCAGCAAGGATGACATTTGAATTATTTGGCAGTACTATTATGTTTTCGGCATTTATAGTGTCAAACGCCTTGATAAACTCTTCTATCGAGGGATTATCGGTCTGACCGCCGTTTATAATTGCGTCTGTACCGATACCGATAAAGTAGTCTTTTATTCCTTCCCCGGAAAGCACTGCTGCTATAGAAAACTTTTTACGCTTGTTTTCGGGAACCTCTTCTTTAATTTTTTGATTATGCTGTACAGACATATTCTCTATTTTCAGCGTAAGAAATTCTCCGAAGGTATGTGCATACGCAAGAACTACTTCCGGTGTAAAGGTATGAATGTGTACCTTTACTATATTCTCGTCCCTTATAGCCACTATGGAATCACCGATAGTCTCAAGCTTTTCGATCATTTTTTCAAGCTCAAAGCCCTCTGCCCTTTTGTCCGAGAACATAAGCTGCAGTATAAACTCCGTACAGTAGCCATAGGTCATCTTTCCGTTATCGGGAAGTGATGTAACGGCAGCAGGAGCATTGTTTACGGCTTCCTTCTTATAGTCATCGAGGAGCCTGTCATCAAGAGCCATACTCATACCCTCGAAAACCTTTATAAGACCTGCGCCGCCGCTGTCAATAACACCCGCTTCCTTTAAAACAGGAAGAAGCTGCGGCGTATTGGAAAGAGAATCCTGCATAGCAGGCAAAAGCTCGGCAAAGCATTTTTCATAGCTGTCATATTTTTTATAGTTGGTATCAAGAAAATCCGACGCCTCTCTCATAACAGTCAGCATAGTACCCTCGACCGGCTTTGCAACAGACTTATACGCCTGTTTTACACCACTGTTCATAGAGCGCACAAAGTCCGAGACAGACATTTCGTCAACACCCTTTGCGCCGTCGGCAAATCCGCGTATAAACTGAGAAAATATTACGCCCGAGTTTCCTCTTGCGGCGAACAGCATTCCGTGCGAGAAATCCGAAAGTACCTTTGAAACGGTATCAGCATTGCTAAAGGTTTTTATACCGCCGTTCATGGTCATACTCATGTTTATTCCTGTATCACCATCAGGGACGGGAAAAACATTCAGCTCATTTATCTCTTCCTGATTTGCGGCAAGATTATTATAGCCATTTGTAAGCATTAGCTCCATTAGTGAACTGTCTATCTTACTGTGTATCATCAAAATCTCTCTTTCTATTTACTGAGCTTTTGGAAGCTTTTTACGGTTTTTAAGTTCTGCTTCCAACTGCGACATAAGCTTCTTTTCCTCTGCAAGATTTTCGCTTATTTCCTTTCCTTCGTAAAATGCAGCACAAAGTCCGGGACCTATTGAAGCACCACACGCCATACCAACCTGATTAATAATAACCTCTTTGGGGGAAAATCTTTGTTTTATAGCCTCCGCAAGTATATTTGCATACTTATCTCTTTGAGTATGAGCGACAAATATTATCTGGTTTTCAGGATCTATAATTGTTTCATCCATATAACGCAGGATCATCTCAACTGCGGTGGATTTACCCTTTGCCTTTATAATGACCTCGGAAAGACCCTTACGGTTAAAGTCCGCCATAGCGTTGACACCGACGAGAGTACCGAAAAACGCCTTGAAGTTATTGAGTCTGCCAGTTTTTACAAGGAAAAACAAATCATCCATAAATCCCATCTGGTGTATCGTATGTTTTTTACTTTCTATATATTCAAAGGTCTCACCCAGAGTTGCTCCGCTTTTTCTCTTATCGGACGCCATACATACAAGGTAAGCAAGTGCTGTAGAGTATCTGAGCGAGTCAACGCATTTGATCGTTCTGCCGGGATATTTCTTCATCAGTTCGTCGGCAACCATCATAGTTTCGTTATATGTAGTAGACAAAGCGGAGGAAATAGAAATACTAAGTATATCCTTGCCCTGCTTTAAGTATTTTTCAAAGGTTTCTGTTATATTGCCGACCGGAACAGAGGCAGTTTTATACAGTGATTTTTTATCCTTCATAGACGAATAGTATTCGCTTGGCGTCATTTTTTCCCAATCAAGATCCATAGACTCACAATGACCATCGGGATAATAAATAATTCCACGAAGATAATCCTCTATCTCATATCTTTGTCGTAGCTTCGCAGACATATCAGAAGAGGTGTCCGCAATAATAACATAATCGTACATAGTATTCTCCTTTTATTGTTTACTTTACTTTACAAAGCATTTAAAGTATTTCTAACCTTCGTCATTATAACACTCTGACCCACCAACTGTCAAGGCAGCGCGGCGGAGTGCCTCCGGCGCGTGCTCGCGCTGAGCAATTCGCGCACTCTGATTGATGTTACCACCTACCTATCGGCACGCGTACG
>JAHKXX010000022.1 GCA_020627425.1 bacterium | reverse complement strand
TAGGTGCAAGTAACGCGATTTAGTGTGATACACCAAGCAGAAAAGACAAACACACTTATTCTCACATCAAAGCAGCGTCAAGCAGCACTCTGTGTGCTGTGGCGCGAAAGGAGAGGGACAATAAACCCCGCTCGTTCGCGTGCCGATAGGTAGGTGGTAACATCAATCAGAGTGCGCGAATCGACCGCGGAGGCACTCCGCCGCTCGGCACGCCGCTTGACGAGATGGGAAAAAAAGTATATTATATATGTGTAAAAGGAGAGTGAAGGCGGTGTAGGATGTGAAAATAGGTGTGTCTACGGGTTGTCTGTTTCCTATGCTGACCGAGGATGCTCTGAAAACATTGGTTTATAATGGCTTTGATACATTCGAGATATTTTTTAATACGTTTTCCGAGCTGGAGGAGGATTATCTTGTCAGACTGAAGTATTTTCTTGATAAGCATAATGCCCGCGTAAGCTCTGTTCATCCTTTTACCTCGTCGTATGAGTCTTCTCTGTTTTTTTCAGCATATGAGCGTAGGTTTTATGACGGACTCAGCTTTTATGAAATGTATTTCCGTACTGCAAAATTTCTCGGCGCCGATAAGGTCATTCTTCACGGCGCAAAATGCGATATTCCGTCCAATGTAAGCGATAAGGAATACTACAGACGTTTTGATATGATCCAGCAAAGAGCAAACGAATACGGAGTGTGGCTGCTGCAGGAAAACGTGTATAACTTCAGGTCAAACAGAATAGAATTTGTAAAAAATATGATAGACGAGATCCCCCAGAGTGCTGCTTTTGTATGCGATCTGAAACAGCTTCATATGGCAGAAATACCCTATGAGGATATGATAAGGACAATGGGGAAGCATCTTCGGCATATACATATAAGCGACTATTCACAGGGCAATAAATGCCTGCTTCCCGGTAAGGGAGAATATGATTTTAAAAATTTTTTCAGGCTGCTATATGATCTTGGCTTTGATGATGATATAATTATAGAGGTCTATCGCTTCAGCTATAATACACTTAAGGAGCTTTGTGAGTCTAAAGAATATCTTGAGAATAAACAGGAGGGATAATAATGAAATGTCCGTATTGCGGCTGCGAGGAAAGTAAGGTGGTTGATTCCCGACCAACTGATGAGGGTGAGAGGATCAGACGCAGAAGAGAATGTTTTAACTGTACGAAAAGATTTACTACCTACGAAATAGTCGAGACTACGCCGGTTATGATCTTAAAGCGTGACAATTCACGCGAGCCGTACGACAGAGAGAAGCTGACAAACGGAATCCTGCGCGCCTTTAAGAAACGCGCGGTATCTCTCGAGCAGATAGATGCCATTGTCGATACTGTTGAATTGAGAATACACGAAACACTTGAAAGAGAGGTTTCTTCAAAGAGAGTCGGCGAGTATGTAATGGAAGCGCTAAAAGATGTTGACGAGGTCGCTTATATACGCTTTGTTTCCATATACAGACAGTTTAAGGATATCCATTCCTTTGTTGAAGAGTTGAACAGGATGATCTCCGAAAAGTAAACCATTGTTATGCCCAAAGCCTCTTATCGGTGAGAAAGGAAATTGATTATGGCAAAGAATCTTTTGAAAATTATGAATGAGCATATGAGCAGCTTTTCAAAAGGTCAGAGACTTATAGCGTCTTTTATATCCGAGCACTATGACAAGGCTGCGTTTATGACGGCATCAAAGCTTGGCGCTACTGTCGGCGTCAGCGAAAGTACTGTTGTGCGCTTTGCAACAGAGCTTGGCTATAACGGCTATCCTAAAATGCAAAAAGCAATGCAGGAAATGATACGTGATAAGCTTACCTCAGTACAGAGAATAGATGTTACCGAAAGCCGTATTGCCGATAATAGTG
>JAHKXX010000207.1 GCA_020627425.1 bacterium | reverse complement strand
TCCGGCGCGTGCTCGCGCTGAGCAATTCGCGCACTCTGATTGATGTTACCACCTACCTATCGGCACGCGTACGAGCGGGGTTTATTGTCCCTCTCCGTCCGCGTCACGGCATACAGGGTGCCGCTCGTGCTGCTGTGGAGTGAAGTCAGATGTGTTTGTCTTTTCTGTTTAGTTTATCCGCAGAGCTATGCGGAGAGTTGGTTTTGATTTCTACCTCTTCGCACAATGCCCTTTTGGATACTTTCCACCCTCCTTCGGAGGAGAGGCGAGATTTCTGATTGTTTCCTGTCCTCTATATCAAAAAAGCCCCGCCGCAGCGGAGCTTCTTCTATAATCACATCTGATTATTATTCTGTTCTGTGGGCTGTGTAGCCTGCTGTTGGGGCTGCTGAGGCTGAGCCTGAGTATAAGTTGTCTGAGCGTTTTGCTGATAAAGCTGATTTGCGCCTGTATTTACGGGAACGGCTACGGGCTTGCGAGCCGAGGGGTTAAACAGCACGGGTCCGAGATTCTTGCCCTTGGTTACCAGTGCTGCTACGCCGCATATTGCAGAGAGTGCAAGTATTACGATCAGCACCCATCCCATTATTGTAAACCTTACGTTCATGTATTTAGGAATATACAGATATGCGTTCTGTGACTCGTTGGACATTGTGATCAGTGAGAGAACCATAAAGCAAATCGCCAGAAGGTGAAGTGCCGGAACTGCTACCAGGCGGACTGTTTGCAGAGCATTGTTCTTCTTTAGCAGGTTTCTCGTGAATGGCTCATAAAGAGCAATAGAGCAGAGAAAAGCAAGTATTATGCATACGCCCGCCAGACCTGCTGTTCTGAATATGTTTCCGCCGTATCCGCTGTATATCGAAATAGTATAGCCGATACTGGGTCTGGAGTATGTTATTACTCTGAAGAACATAACTATAAGTGCTATCAGCGAGAGCAGCGTTGGCAAGTGGTGGGAAATCATATCGACCAGCGGCTGCTTTATTACCGAAGTAAAGCTTGACAGGAAGTCCTTCATATATCTTACGAAATCAAAGGGTGGCTTTGTGCTTTTGCCGCAGCCTGTACATACCGCAGCGCCCTGTTGTATCTGTGTTCCGCAGTTATGGCAAAATGCGTTTCCGTCGCCGAAGCTTGCTCCGCACGCAGAGCATATTTTATTGCCATACATCATTTCTTTTCCGCAGCTTCTGCAAAATACCTTTCTCGGCTGCTGTACCGGCTGCTGATAATATTGCTGTTGATTCTGTCCTACAGGATTCATCATCTGATTCTGCATACCCTGAGGTGCAGGCTGTGTGTTATTCATCTGCATATTCTGCTGCACTGCCGGAACAGGATTCTGTGTCTGAGGCTGAGTTGGTGCCGGAATCGGATTCTGTGTCTGAGGCTGAGTTGGTGCCGGAGCCGGATTCTGTATCTGAGGCTGAGTTGGTGCCGGAGCCGGATTCTGTATCTGAGGCTGAGTTGGTGCCGGAGTCGGATTCTGTATCTGAGGCTGAGGTTGTGTCTGAGCCGGTGCCTGTGTCTGTGCCTGCACTTGTTCCTGCGTCTGAGCCGCAGCCTGTTGGGTATCATTTTTCTTGCCGAGGTTTATTTTAGCAGGCTTAGCGGTTTCCGTCTGAACGGGATCTTCTGCCTTATGACCGCAAGAGGTGCAGAATATAGCATTTTCAGGCATCTTTGCGCCGCACTCGGAGCAAAAGCCTTTTCCTTCGCCCTTTTTTGTACCGCACTGGGTACAAACCTTATGATCATCCGGCATTTGTTTACCGCAATTTTTACAATACATCGAAGTTTTCCTCCTATATTCAAGTTTAATTAATTATACAATAATTTCCTATTGCCGTCAATCCCAAGAGAATGAGAGTGATAATTATTTACCCAGCTCCTCAGCCCTCTTGGTACAAGCCGCCATAGCCTCGGCGATAGCAGACGGAACCTCTCTGTCATTTAGCACCTTCATAGCCTCTATAGTGGTACCGCCCTTAGAAGAAACCTTTTCTATAAGAGCTTCGGGGCTGTCGCCGCTTTCACGAAGCATAGCGGCACTACCCTCAAAGGTCTTACAAACAAGTCTTAAAGCCGTATCCCTGTCGATACCGACCGAAACGGCGTAGTCTGTCATAGCCTTTGCAAAGAGATAGACATAGGCAGGGCTGGAGCCGTTTACAGCGATAACAGCGTTCATCTGCGACTCCGGCAGTTCTGCGACATCGCCCGACAGCGAGAACATTTTATATATTTCGTCAAAGTTCTCGTCACCTATATTCTCGGATCTGCAAATAGCCGTAGCACCCTTACCGAGCAGCAGCGGAGTATTCGGCATAACCCTCACCATAGGCACTTTTTTCTCAAGTCTGCTCTGAACATAGTCTATAGATATACCTGCCGCGATAGTAACAAACGCCTTTGACTCTGTTACTGCGTCCTTTAGCGAGGAGAGCACCTCGTCATAATTCTGCGGTTTAACGGCGAGTACAATTATATCGCTCATTTTTGCAAGCTCTTCAGACGAGCCTGCTATATTTACTCCGATCTTTTTCATACTGTCAAGCTTACTGCTGTCAACATCAAAAACATTTATCATATCTGATGTCTTTGCTTTATTCCTGACAAGTCCGTTTATTATTGCCGTCGCCATATTTCCTGCACCGACAAATCCAATCTTCTTTTCGCTCATTTTACTGCTTCCTCTCATATTTTTAAAAGCTATGCTTGCCTTAAGTTAAGCTTTTTTCCTGCAAATCAATTTTCCTGTAACAAAAGAATACTCTTATGTCAAAGCGGCATATTGCTTCTCAAAGTCCTCTACGGTCATATCAGCTCTTTTAGCTGCTTCCGATATAGACAGCAACCCGTCTTTTACAAGTCCGACAAGCGCCCTCAGGATGCCCTCAGTTCTGCCTTCTGCTCTGCCTTCTGCCATTGCTTCTTCTCTTACCTTTATTATACCCCTTCTTCATCCATATTGCAACCCGGGCAGCGGCGCCGGCGAGCCGCCGGTGGCAATTCTCGCACTGTAGTTTTTGTTACCGCCTACTTTCTTGGCACGCGTACGAGTCTGGTTTATTGTACGGCACCGTCCGCGTCACGGCGCATAAGGCGCCGCTCGTGCTGCCTTTGAGTAGAGGTGGAAATATTTCTCTACTCTACTTGTTGCCTACAAAATGGAATTATAGTAAGTGTGACGTAAACACACATAATCATTATTACTTCTTCAGTCTTCCTTCGGTATATTATATTCTTCCGGTTCACAAAGCAGAATAGACAAACACCCTCGCCTTCACTCAAAATCAGCGTCAAGTGCCGCCCTGTGCGGTACCCCAAGGGCACTTCCTTCGGGCGCACGGCGCGGACAAAGAGGGACAATAAACCCAGCTTAAGACGGTGCCTTGTATTTGGCGGTAATAAGTATTTGCCACGCTGCGGCGTGCCGTGCACGCCCTTGCCGCCGTGCGGCAAGAGAGAGTTGACTACGCAGGCACTGCGTTAGAGTTGGAAGTCTTCGGGGGTGAAGGAGGGGAGAGATGGAGCGGTGCGAGGCTCGCGCTTCAGGGGATCGTAGACATATCTCTGACAGGGTGAGTCGGCGGCTTCGCTTTTGTAGCTGCATGATACAGTGCCGTCTCTGTTTGTCATAATAAACCGGCAGTATTCGCACCGGGGCTCTATATTGTTGCCGAATAGCTTTTTTCTTTTAAATATTGCTTGTATATTCATAAAAATCTCCTTGTTTTTCATTGACGAATACGAAGCTTTCGGTTAATATTATATCATCAGGTTTTGATTTGTACAACAGGCAATAAATAATTTGCCATAAACCCACAAAATAATGAACCGTACCCGACGCCGTGAGGACGGCTGAAAATTTCTGTAGGGGTGTATGCTATGATCTTTAAAAGTAAAAATACTGACCTTAATTTTGTTGACGGAGTGGGATTTCTTACTTTTTCGTCTCTGTCTCAGCTCGGTTTTGTGAATCACGCTTTCTCTACACGTATCGGCGGAGTCAGCGAAAATGAATTCAAGTCTATGAACCTTAATTTCAGCCGCGGCGACGATAAAGCTAAGGTGGACGAAAACTACCGAATATTCTGTAAGGCGTGCGGCTTTGACTATGAGTCCCTCGTCAGCTCGGCTCAGGACCATAATATAAACGTGCGCTTTGTAACTAAAGCAGATCGCGGAATAGGTATATACCGTGAGCACGACAGAAAAAGCGTTGACGCGCTCGTTACAAACGAGCCGGGGGTCACACTTGTTACTCACTATGCGGACTGTACTCCTATATTCCTTGCGGATAAGACCAAAAAAGTCATCGCCCTTGTTCACGCAGGGTGGAGGGGTACGGTGGAAAAAATATGCGAGATAACCGTCGATGCTATGACAGAGAAATACGGCTGCAACCCTACCGATATAATAGCCGTTGTCGGTCCTGCTATAGGTGAATGCTGTTACGAGGTTGATACACCGGTGTATGAACGCTTCGCAAGCCTTACCGAACTTAAGCCCGCATATTTTACAAAGAGTATCGGACACGGTAAATATATGGTCGACCTTAAGGAAACTAACCGTCGTATGCTTATGGAGTCGGGACTGCTCAGCATAAATATAACCGTCAGCGACGTCTGTACCAAGTGTAACAGCGGTCTGCTGTATTCTCACCGTGCAAGCGCCGGAAAACGCGGCGGTCTTGTGGCTATGATGTGTATGACCCAGTAGAGCTTTTAAAATACTAAATAATAAAAAACAACAAAAATCAAATTCCCCCGGAAATAAAAACCGAGGGAATCTTTTTTATCGGCAATTAAATACCGAGTATGGATACCATAGAGGCGAGCATTTCTTCACAGCATTTCTCAGCGTCCTCGCTGCTCCTGCCTACTGCGGTAATATATACCTTTATTTTCGGCTCTGTGCCGGAGGGGCGAACTATTGCGGCTCCGCCGTTCTCCAGACTGTACGCCAGTACGTTTGACTTCGGCAGGTCTATGCTCTCAGTCTTACCCGTTACCAGTGACTTTGATACCGAGTTCAGATAGTCGGCAGTCTCCACTACCTTGTATCCTGCTATTTCGGTAGGATGAGAGTCTCTGAGTGACGACATTATGTCTGCCATTCTCTGCATACCTGCGGAGCCGTCAAACTCATAGCTCTCCGTGTGATTCAGATAATAGCCGTACTCTTCATATATCGACTGCATTACTTCGTACAGAGTCTTGCCCTGCTTGCGATAGTATGCAGCCATCTCACAGATAAGCATAGAAGCTACTACGGCGTCCTTGTCTCTTACATAGCTGCCCGCAAGATAACCATAGCTCTCCTCAAATCCGAATACATATCTGTTTTCTTCGTTTTTCTGCTCGAGCAGAAGTATCTGCTCGCCTATATACTTAAAGCCTGTGAGTACCTTTTTCAGCTCGCAGCCGTATTTCTCACATATCCTGTCAACAAGCTTGCTTGTAACTATAGTTCTTACTGCAAGAGGAGCCTCCGGCAGGGTGCCGTTTTCACTGCGGCAGGACAGGATATAGTTTATAAGCATTATACCCGTCTCGTTTCCTGTCATGAGCCTGTAGTCGTTGCCTACCTTTACGGCGATGCCCACGCGGTCGCTGTCGGGGTCGGTAGCAAGCAGCAGGTCGGGCTTCTCGGTCTCACACAGCGCGAGTCCCAGAGAGAGCGCCTCCTTTATCTCGGGGTTCGGATAGGGACAGGTAGTAAAGTTGCCGTCCGGCATTTCCTGCTCTGGTACTACTACTATGTTCTCTACGCCTATTCTGGAGAGTACCTTTCTTACAAGCTTGTTTCCTGCGCCGTTAAGCGGAGTGTAAACTACCTTCAGACCGGAGTCCTTGCAAACGTCCCTGTTTATCGACTGCTCCTGTACCTTGTCAAGATATTCTTCATATATGCTGTCGTCTATCCATTCTATCAGACCGCTTTTCAGTCCGTCCTCAAACGAAACAAGCTTTATGCTGCTGCCGAAATAGTCAAGCTTTTCTATTTCGTCAAAAACCATACCGGCGTTTGTGTCTGTCATCTGGCAGCCGTCGCTGCCGTAGCACTTGTAGCCGTTATATTTTGCAGGATTGTGGCTTGCCGTTACCATAATGCCGGCGCTTGTTTTCAGTCTGCGTACACAGAACGAGACTACGGGAGTCGGCTGAAGCTCTTTTGAGATATATGCCTTTATACCGTTAGCCGCAAGCACCCTTGCAGCCTCTCTTGCAAAGAGGTCAGCCTTTATTCTTGAGTCGTGCGAGATCGCAACAGACGGAGATTCATATTTTTTATTCAGAAAGTCAGCAAGTCCCTGAGTAGCGCGGCGAACGGTATAGATATTCATACGGTTCGTGCCTGCTCCCAGAATACCGCGCAGTCCTGCTGTACCGAAGCTGAGGTCGCGGTAAAAACGCTCATAGATCTCGCTGTCGTTATTCTCTATTTCCTTCAGTTCTTCTATAAGGTCGTTATCCTCGTCTGCGCTATCTTTCCATATTTTGTATAATTCTCTTGTATCCATAATAGGTATCCCCCCACATATAATACGGCGTGTGCCGTCAAAAAATTACTTTATCAAATATATACTTCATTGTAACATATTTCGAGCCGCGTTTCAATATTTTCTTTTCCATTTTACTATATTTTTTGGCGGAGTGCCTCCGCGGTCGACTCTGCGCAGTGCCGATAAGGTAGGCGATACAAAAGCTACAGTGCGCGAATCGACCGCCCGGGCACCGGGAAATTTAAATATTATACTTGTAATAATACGAAAATTATTTTATAATAAATAAGTTAAAGCAAATACAAGCAGGGAGGATAAGTATGTCAATTGATATTAAAAAAATGCCGTCAGAGACAGAGGACGAAGAAAGCCTTGACGCGGCGATTACCGACGAAGTGTCGGAAACCGAAGAAGAAAAAGAAGAAATAGAAGAGAAAGAAGAAACCGATACCAAGGAGCAGTCTTCGGACAAAAAGCCCAAAAAGCGTAAAAGAGTGCGTGCGCCGATAATAATTGCCGCCTGCATCATGCTGTGCACTGTCATAGGCTTTGCAGTGTGGAAATGCTTTTTTGACACAAGTATTCTCGGCAGCTGGACCCTGACTCAGGACGGCACGAGCGGCAAGCTTCAGAGTGTAGGCGACCCCACGGGACTCACCTTTAACAAAAACAACGAGCTGCTCTATACCTACGGCGGCATAACCCTCATAGGAAAGTACTACATAACCGAAAACGAGAGCAAGGACGACACAAAGGTACATATAGTGCTGACAAATAACGGTCAGATGATAAACAATGTTTACTTTGACTACAGTCTGGACGGAAATGTATTTACAGGCAGAAGCCTTCGCCTTTCAAACGACTACAACGGCACCGAGTACAGACAGATATACAAAAACACCGCTCTTTCACAGAAGGTGAATATGTATAAGGACAACAAAACGGACAAGGCGCTGGTCGGTTCATGGCTTTACAAAAGCGAGGATGAGGGCTACCCGTATACGCTCACCTTTAACTCCGACGGTACCATGGAGCAGAACTCCTCCGAGATCTCTCTTCGCGGCAGCTATACCGCACAGGACGGCAAGTTGAAATATAAGGTAGTAGCAGCCGAAAACAAAGAACAGGAGTACGAGCTTACCTATAAGATAAAGGACAACAAGCTTACGCTTCAGGATAACTTCGAGCTTACAAAGGTAAGCGATAAATACGCATTTAAAACAGGGATAAAATAAGATCAGAGCTTTCTGACCCCTGTAAAAATATTTTATAAGGAGAATTTGTTATGTTGAATGAATTTTGGAGTCAGTTAAAAAGCGGCACAGACATTCGCGGAGTTGCCGTAGAGGGAGCAGGCTTTGAAGTAAATCTCGATGACAAGACCGTTGCTGCGATAGTTGACGCATTTATCGTCTGGCTTTGTAAGAAAACGGGAAAAAAGACAGAAGATCTGATAATATCTCTCGGCAGAGATTCAAGAATATCAGGTCCCGCCCTTGCAGCTGCTGCAAGGACTGAGATAGTAAACAGCGGAGCAACAGTGCTTGACTGCTCTCTCGCTTCTACTCCGTCTATGTTTATGACGACGGTAGACGCGTGCGCTGACGGAGCTATACAGCTTACCGCAAGCCACCACCCCTACTACAGAAACGGACTGAAATTCTTCACCCGTGACGGCGGACTCGAGGGCAGCGATATAGAGCGCATCCTTACCCTTGCACAAAACGGCGAAAAGCCGGAAAAATCCGGGCGCGAGGGCAAAATAATAAACAGCGGCTTTATGAGCAGATATGCTTATTCACTTCGTGAGATGATAAAAAAAGGAGTCAACTCGAAGGACGACTATCACCATCCTCTGAAGGGTATGAGAATAATCGTAGACGCAGGCAACGGCGTCGGCGGCTTCTATGCAGGTGACGTACTCGAGCTGCTCGGAGCGGACGTGCGCGGCAGCCAGTTCTTAGAGCCTGACGGCAGATTCCCGAACCATATACCGAACCCCGAGGACAAGGACGCAATGGCTTCTATCTGTGCTGCTGTCAAGGCAAACAGCGCAGACCTCGGAGTTATCTTTGACACGGATGTAGACAGAGCCGGAGCAGTAGACAGCGAGGGCAACGAGATTAACCGCAACAGACTGGTAGCCCTTGCTTCTGCCATAGCGCTCGAGGGCAACGAGGGCGGCACCATAGTTACCGACTCGATAACCTCCAGCGGACTGCACGACTTTATAGAGTCAGACCTCGGCGGAGTACACCTGCGCTACAAAAGAGGATACAAGAACGTTATCGACGAGGCTGTTCGTCAGAACGCAAACGGAGTAAACTGTCCGCTTGCTATAGAGACTTCGGGACACGCCGCTATGAGGGAAAATTATTTCCTTGATGACGGAGCTTATCTTGTAACAAAAATAATCATAAAGGCAGTACAGCTGAGAAACGAGGGCAAAAGCCTCAAGTCCCTGATAGAGGGTCTGAAGGAGCCTGTAGAGAGTCGCGAGATAAGAATAAAAATAAATGAAAAGGACTTCCGTACATACGGTCAGAAGGTAATAGACGAGCTTACAAAGTATTCCGAAAAGCAAAAGACCTTCAAAATAGCCGACGACAACAACGAGGGTATCAGAGTTTCCTTTGACAAGAGAAACGGAGACGGCTGGTTCCTGCTGAGGCTATCGGTTCACGATCCTATAATGCCCCTAAACATAGAGTCCGACAGCAAGGGCGGCGTTGACAAGATCTACCAAAAAATAGAGGGCTTCCTTGAGGGCTGCGAGGGTCTTGATACCTACAAGAAGCCTGCCGCAAAAAAGCCGGCTGCAAAGGCAGAAAAGACAGAGAAGCCAAAGACAGCGGCAAAGGCTGAAAAAGCAGACACAAAGCTCACTGTTAAAAAAGAAGAGCCTAAGGCCATAGCAAAGACCGAAAAGAAGGAAACAAAGCTCACCGTCAAGAAGGAAGAGCCAAAGACTATAGCAAAGACTGAAAAGAAGGAAACAAAGCCGGAAACAAAAACGGAGAAATTGACGGAAAAGGCAGAGGCTGCAAAGACCGTGACCGCTTCGGGAAAGGCTCCTGCTAAAAAGACAACAACAAGGTCAAAGACTGTTGCTTCCAAAAAAACTGAGGACAAAGAAAAAGAAACCAAGTAAGCGTTTTTCATAAAATGAATCCAGGTGTGTGTCCGTCTCTCTATCAATCAGAGGGCGTACACACACTTTTTTGTAAGAAAAGAAGATGGATTTACTCTATGGGTTATTCACTGAAAAAATGGTGCAAAAAACAGGAAATCCGACCTTCTCGGGTCGGATTTCCGAAAAATTTTTTTACCGGTCATACGCCGGTTTTTTTGTCGGCGCAAACTGGGAATTGTAGAGACTAAAGTAAAAGCCGCCCTTGTCCATCAGCTCGTCGTGGTTGCCCTGCTCTATTACGTTGCCGTCCTTCATAACAAGTATGATGTCTGCATTCTTTATAGTTGACAGACGGTGCGCAACAATAAAGCTCGTTCTGTCCTTCATCATAGAGTCAAAGGCGCGCTGTATGTTCATCTCGGTTCGGGTATCTATGCTGCTTGTAGCTTCGTCCAGTATGAGCATAGGAGGATGAGCAAGCATTACCCTCGCTATGCACAAAAGCTGCCGCTGCCCCTTCGAAAGGTTGGCTCCCTGCTCGGTTATTACCGTATTGTAGCCATCGGGCAACCGCTCTATAAAGGTGTCGATATATGCCTTTGCTGCTGCCTGCTTTATCTCGTCCATAGTAGCGTCCGGTCTGCCGTAGGCTATGTTTTCTCTTATGGTCGCGTTATACAGCCAGCTGTCCTGCAGCACCATACCGTAAAGCCCCCGAAGGGAGCTTCTCTTTATGTTGTAGATACTCTCGCCGTCTATTTTTATGTCTCCGCTGTCTACATCATAAAAGCGCATAAGAAGATTGATAAGCGTTGTTTTTCCGCAGCCTGTGGGTCCTACTATTGCTATATTCTGACCGGGACTGACATGCAGATTAAAGTTCTTTATCAGATC
>JAHKXX010000021.1 GCA_020627425.1 bacterium | reverse complement strand
TTCTCGTGGTCATTCTTGGAGCATACTGTAAGCACTATACCAAGCTGTTTGAGTGACTTTACATAGCTCTGAAACTCATAGTATGACTGCGAAACTCCTGTTTCCTGTCCTATCTGAATACCATCAACACCGTCGTCGCCTACTACTCCGCCCCACAGGGTATTGTCAAGGTCAAGTGCCAGCGCCTTTTTGTTTTTTCCGAATACGGACTTTATTATATTTGCAACATTCTGTGAGAACTCCGGCATAGCCTCGGGACACATAGCGTATTTATACATATTCCAGTAGGAGGGGTCGCTCCACTGTCTGAGTCCGTAGGAAGCAGACATAAAATTGATGTCGTTTATATAGAAGCCCTCTGTTTTCTGCGAATACTCATAGAACTTCTCATTCAGACGATTTACAAAGTTCGTCCTGCCCCTGTAGTCGCTGCAGTCCTTGTTGCCCATTATACGGTAAAACGGCAGCTCGAAGTTATTCTGTATTATCGGGCAGTGATAGGTTTCATTTATCTTTTTCCACATAGCCTCAAACTTATCATACTCGTTTTTCAGCAGCTCGTCAACTTTCTCGGGTTTCATGGCTGTCGTGGGAAAAGCGGTTATATTTCTGTTTGTAGTATGTATAAACACTATATCGGGGGCAAACTCTATCAGCTCGTCGCTCGGGAACATAGCGTCCTGCCAGTACTGTGCGTACTCGCTCTGATAGAACTCAGGCTCTATACCGTTATTTAGCAGGAACAGCTCCAGATAGACCACTATATCGTTTGTGGTAGAGCCGCCGAAAACAGCGATCTTCTTTTTCAGTCTTTTTGTTCCGTCCGCAAGCAGTGTTCGCTTTATTGATTTTCTCTTTTTTATAATGTATTCCGAGTCAAACGGATATTCAAGCTCAACCATAAAAATCTCCTTTTAATTGTTTTCCTCATTCAGTGCGCCGTCTGTTATCGTCTGTCCCTTGTTCTGTGTGATTATCGGGTCAAGGTTTTCCGCGTTATCGCCAAAGGCTGAATATGTGACCATAGTAAACAGAACATCGGTAGCCTTTACGCTGTTTATAAAGTCAACAAGGTTCAGGTTAAAGTAACGCATATCTACTACATATATTTCCTCGAAGGAATTCATATAGAACTGCGGCTCTGCGTTACCATAGCTGTCCTTAATTATTACAAGACGTCGGTTATTCTTAACATTTGTCTTTACCTTTACTATCTGTTCGTCGCCGCCCATAAAGGTAAGGTATGCGTTGCTCTCGGGATCGCCTACCTGATTGAAGAAATTGCCGCTGTCCAGATAATTAAACGAGGTGTCATAATAATATGTAGTACACTTGTCGTTGTTATCGGGTACATAGTAGTCAAAGTCCTCGGGATCGTTCTTGATATTTATATCCCCGGTAAATGCGTACATAGTTCCTACAAAGTTCGGTATGGTCTCCTTTTTAAAGGTGCTTATATCCTTAAAGGGAACTCCTGCCGATTTTGCAAAGGTCTCGGCTGCATAGTAGGCTCCGAGTGACGACCAGTGGTGGTCTGTTCTGAGGTATATATTCTCCTCTGTGTGCTTTGCCAGTACCGAATCCGCGTCAACATAGGTAATACCGCTGTCAAAGCGCTTTGACATCATATCAAAGTATTCTTTCTGGTTTGCAGTATAGTCGGTATAGTTCGCAGGGGTATAAAACTCACTCGCAAGGGGTACCGTCATAGAGTAGATCTTTATGCTCTTGTCAAGCTCTCCTCTTATCTTGTTGAGTGCTGCAACGTAGCTGTCGCCCGTACCGCCGCCGAACATCTCCAGCGCACGGTAATGACCGTCCTGATTTACAACTATGATACCATTCTCTACGGTAAAGTCAGCGTCCTCCTTGGTATAGTCCTTGTTGCTTTTTTCCTCTGTTGAAGTCTGTACGGTGCTTTCTTCGGTCTTATCGGTCTGTGACTTTGAAGCCTCGCTTGTCTCTGTTTTGCTGCTGTCGGTCGAAGGAGAAGCGGGCTTTACCTTTTGCAGCTTACCGGTGGCGGTAGCGGTATCGCCTGTTTTTATACCAAAGGTTTCCTGTATACCGTAGCCTGCTGTCTTGAAGTCATCTCTGAAGGGCACGGTATCGTCATAGAATTTTGTGACGCCGTTTGTAAATGCGCCGCTGAAATAGTTTTGCAGCGTAAACACCGGAAACTCCGCAAGCTTTCGTTTTTCTATCTGAGAAACGTCAGAGCGTGGGAACACCAGCAAAAACAGTGCTATTGCTGCAAAGACCGGCACTATAATAAACATGGATATATATGATGAAAAATTTCTTATTGCTGAGCGCTTGTATGAATTGAAGTCCTTCTTCTTCGGCTTTCTTTCATACGAGCGGTGCGACTGAGGTCTGTTTTCTGACATTTTTTTCGCCTCCTCAGAATCTGAAATACAGGAACGGGTTATTTGTCGCGTCTACAAGCAGTATGCTCGAGATAATCAGCAGTATAACACAGCCGACTGCTCCGATAACCTTTCCGGTGGTATATACGACATTGTTGCCCCAGCTGAAGAAGAAGTATTTCAGCTTCGGCAGTATCGGCATAGAAATAAGTACAGCGGCGATTATGAGGAATATATTATTGACAAAAGAGTTCCATGTCATAATATCCGCAAATGCGTTGCCCTGTGTTATCATACTCAGACCGGATATATTCGCAAAGAATCTGCCAAGCTGTCCGAGATCCGTAAAGTAGAATATACCGAAGCCTATTACTATAACAAGCTTGCTGTAGATATGCGTCAGCCACAGCGGCCATTTCTTCATACGCTTTTTGCCTATCTTCAGCTCTATAAAGATGAATATGCCGAAGTAAAGACCCCAGAAGATGAAGTTCCACTCTGCGCCGTGCCACAGACCCGTACAGAACCAGACAAGAAACAGATTGAAGTATTTTCTCGGTCTGCCGAATACGGGCGCGTAGAAAAGATAATCTCTGAAGAAGGTACTGAGGGATATGTGCCATCTCTGCCAGAACTCGCTGATGGTTTTGCAGATAAAGGGATAGTTGAAGTTTTCGTCAAAATGGAAGCCAAATATCCTGCCGAGTCCTATAGCTATATCCGAGTAGCCGGAGAAGTCAAAATATACATACAGCGAATAAGCTATTACAGTAAACCATGTACCGAGAAAGCTAAGGTGAGTTATATCGTTTCCGAAGAACTGTTCTACTATAGCATACAGGTTATTTGCTATTATTACCTTTTTCGCAAGACCGACTATAACGCGCATAGAGCCTTCGCTTAGGTCTACCGCGGTAGTACGTCTTTTTTCTATCTCGGAGGCAACGAGGCTGTATCTTACTATAGGTCCTGCTAC
>JAHKXX010000206.1 GCA_020627425.1 bacterium | reverse complement strand
GTGCAAAAGGTAAAAGACTCGAGCATTTCGAGTGAACAAGAAAGGAGAATTTTGTATGAAGAAAAAAATCTTTAAAAGAGCGTCGGCAGTAGTGACCGCGGCTCTGATGACCGCAGCCCTTACAGCTACATCTGCCCTCACCGTAGGAGCAGTAGACATCGGTGACACCGGTGTAGTAGAGAGCACTGATACGACCCTTACGATTCCGAAGGGTATATCCCTTATCAATGAGGTGCCCGGTCAGTATTATAGCCCTACTGTAACATACAGCTACACAATAGCACCCCAGGATGTTAGCGGTGTGACTATTACAGATGATAACAACCGTAGTCTGCTTGTAGAACGCGGTCCTGTTGACGGTGCTGCTCTTGATAACAGCGGAAACGTAGCATTTACATCTGCTTTGTCCGATTTTACTGACGGCAACGGAACAGAGAAGACAGAAAACCTGACTGTAAATGTTGATACAACCAAGTTCTCAAAGCCCGGTATATTCAGATATGTTATTACCGATACTACAGCTGATTCTGCGCTTTATAACGCAGGTATAGTAAGACCAGCAGGCTATGACACGACCCGTTATCTTGATGTGTATATTCAGAATAATAATTCCGGATTTAAGGTTACAGGCTATACACTCAGAACTAAAAATGATGACGGACCTAAGAGTCAGGGCTTTGTAACTGCAAGTGAGACAGCAGCAAAGACAGATAAATATAAGACCTATAACATAGAGCTTAAAAAGACTGTAGCAGGAGATATGGGTGATAAGAATCATGAGTTCCCATTTGCAGTAGCTCTTACTAATAATAATCTTAACTATAAGTGGGGTAAAGACGCAGCTGCCCTTACAGACAGCAGTACGACTGCACTTACCGCTGTAAACCTTAAGCACAATGATACACTCTATATCCGCGGTCTTTCACCGAAGGCTACCGTAGGATATACCGAAACAAATGATACACAGGATACTTATAGGGTTAAAATAGACGGAAAAACCAGCGAATCAGAGAACTTAACACCATTAGTAGAAGAATCGTCTGTAGAAAAAAATAGTACAATGGTTTTGCCTGTCGGTGCTGTAACTAACTATAATACAGCAAATCCCAATCAGGGAAACACCGGATATCTTCCTCCGGTCACCTTGGCAAGTGTAACCAACTACCGCGAGGTTATGTTCACCAATACCCTTGAAGCGGTATCACCGACGGGCTTGGTTCTTCGATTTGCTCCGTTTATCGCTATGGCAGTATTCGGCGTTGTATTCCTTGTGATCGCACACAGAAAGAAATCAAAGGATAATACCGACGTGATCTGATCGGTGTAAAGTATGTTCCCTGCGTCATAGCGCGGGGGACATATAGTCGCTTTGTGGGGGGAAGACCTCCCACAAAGCTTTTGACCGTGCAGAACTGTAAAAAGGGTGATGCTATGGACGGCGAAAGAAAAGAATTTTTTGAAGCAGGTGAGCAGGCTCCAAAATCAAACCCGTTTGCTCACGCCGTAACTAAAAAGAGAAGGGGCAGGCGTCCGCTGACCGGTGTTCAGCTGCTTATACTGCACCTGATACTTGCAGTGCTCGCGCTGTGGCTTATGTTCGGGTTTATATTCGGTATAACCACGGCTCCTAATAATGATATGCATCCTCGTATCGACAACGGTGATCTGCTTCTGTTTTTCAGACTTGAAACCTCTCCCATAGCCGGAGATGTTGTTGTGTTCAATAAGAATAATACTCAGTATGTCGGCCGTGTTGTTGCCGTCGGCGGCGATACCGTAGAGGTGACAAAGGATGAGCAACTAAAGATAAACGGAAACACAGTGGTCGAAAACGATATTTATTACTCTACACCACTGTATGAGGGGTTTGTAAAATACCCGCTGACTCTGGGTGAAGACAGCTATTTTATACTTGTTGACAGTCGAAGCGGTGGGGAGGACAGCCGTTATTTCGGACCGGTCGTACGTTCGGAGCTTCTCGGAACGGTAATAACGGTAGTAAGAAGAACAAATCTGTAACAGGGAGGCGCAGCCGGTGAGAATAATAGAAAAAATATGTGCGGCGGCGGACAAGGTACTTGCTGTAGTTGCCGGACTGCTTGCTTGTGCCTGCCTGTTGTACAGTGGATATGTGCTGTATGATAATTACTATGTAAGTGAAAGTGCCTTTGCCTCGTGGGATCTTCTGCAATACAAGCCAAAGCCGACAGCCGACGAAGAGACGTACGACTTTGAGGAGATAAAACAGATTAATTCCGATGTTGTGGGCTGGTTGACGATCTATGACACAAATATAGACTACCCGATAGCACGTGGCAAGGACGATCTGGAGTACATCAATAAAGATATATACGGCAAAAGCTCTTTGTCGGGGTCAATATATCTTTCAGCAAAAAACAGCAGTGATTTTTCCGACAGCTATAATATAATCTACGGACACCATATGGACAACGGCGCTATGTTTGGTGATCTGGAAAAATATAAGGACGAAAAATACTTTATGGCACACCGTGACGGTGAGCTGATAACACCCGACAAAAACTTTGATCTCAAGGTTTTTGCAAGTATTACGACGCACGCCTACGAGTCAAGGATATATTCCGCAGTCGGTGAAGATGATGGAATCCAGCCGTTACTTGATTTTATAAAGGAAAATGCGGACAATTATGTAGAAACGGAGCATTCGGGTATAAACAAGCTTATAGCGTTCTCAACATGTATGGACTCCAAGACAAACGGACGAACGGTAATATTCTGCTATGCCGAGCCAAAAAAGTCGAGCGGCAAGGTAGTACCGGTGGTTGCAGACTATAAGGAGCGCCATGCCAAGGGTCATTTTGAGACGGCGGCTCCGTCGTGGGCTTTGCTGAATCTTATATGTGTGCTGATAGTGTTATATACACTGCTGCCTTTAACTCACATACAAAAAAAGTTCCGCCAGATGCCATATTCACGAAAAAAGGCGAACACTCTGGAGGAAAAAAGGAAAAGTATGTCGAGCGTCCCGGTACCGACAGCCGACATCAGAGGTCGCATAGGAGACACTATAAGATCGCTGCGGCGTTTCCATACAGGAATGATTATCGGACTGGTTTTGGAGATACTTATTTTTGCAGGGTCGGTAGTTACATTCCTTCTGACGGAGAATATGCACGCGAGAATGGTAATGAGCGACGAATGGACGTGGCTTATGGTACTGCTGTCTGTTCTGGGGCTTGCGGCTGACTTCGCATTTTTCAGGTATCATCGCAGGAACTACTTTGATTATGAATACTGAGAATAAAAAACTTCAGTGACCGCTCTCAATGAGGGCGGTTTTTTTATACCCATATGGATAAAAACCGGTCGAAGGTGAGTATATTCATCTTCGACCGGTTTGCTTTTTTTACAGTTCTATTTTATCCGGGAACGCTTCCTCTCGCATTATGCCCCACATTTTATCAATATAGGCGAGAGTGTAGAAGTTTTCATAGTAATGATAGTAAAACGCGCCTTTTAGCGTCATTTTATAAATACCGTCTTCTTCTGTCAGAAAGCCGAACAGCTTAGCAAGTCTGAATTCAAAGCCGTACATTTTTCTGAGCGATACTCCGAAAAAGGCTTCAAAATCACGCGAATCGACTTTTGTGCTGTACAATGTCCAGAACAGATAGTATACCATACGCTGCCGCAGTGAGAAGCGTTGTGGCTGAGCAGCCGAAGCCGAGAAAATTATCTCTCGTCTCTGAAAACGGCAGTTGTTCGTCATATTCATTTTTAAACACAAAGGGCTTAAAGGAACGCGTCAGCCACATTCTTGTCAGATTAGTTACAATACTCATTTTGCTATATGTACCTCAAATATATTTTCGGTATTTCTATGGTGACCATGAGCCTGCCGCTGAAATATTAAAATTATCCTCCGATTCCGAAGAAGCTCAGCAGACTGAACCCTGTGGGAAGCGGTATCGTGCACATATATATCGTGGCAAGCACAACTCCTGCGATAGCGATACAGAGCACTACCTTGCGGTTAGGCAGGTTCTTGAACACTCCGATAATACCGAGCAGGAAGAGCACTACGGAATAAATAACATTGACCAGGTTGTAGGAATCGCCGTTTTTGTTGTCACGCTGACCTTCCTTGAGAAGCTCCTGAGACTGCGCGATAAGGCTGTTAGCTTCCTCAAAGTACTTTTCGGTGGTTCCCTCGACCTCAAAGGGCGACATCATATTTTCGTCCATCTGATTAATGGCGTCCAGCATGATCTGGCTGCAGTTCTGACTCATAAATGCCTTCATTTTTTCTTCGTAGATCGCTGCTTCATCATTGCTGCCCTTCATTCTAGCGACCTGTGCGTCGAGCTGATAGTCGATCGCAGTGTTCCATGTCATTAAGTCGGAAAGGTACAGCTGCATTGCCGAGTTATACGCCGAATTGCCCTCCGACGCAATATTGTTGCTTTTTGTGTAATTCGTCGCCTGATTGCCGCCGTGAAGCGAACCTATCCATGTTGCCCATGCGGTGAGCAGCGCAGTTATGCCCAGAAATACCGCTGTGATTATCTCGATACGCTGTGCATTGAGCAGCTTTTTCTTTTTGGGCGCCGCTTTCTCTTTGGGCTCTCCGGTTTCATTGCTTTCTTCTGTTTCTTTGGTTTCTTCGGTTTCTTCGGCAGTTACTGCCTTGAGGTCTTTTTCTTCTGTTGACATTTGTATCCTCCGTTCATTTTTTAAATTATGCGCATATTGCGCATACATAAGTATAGCATATTGTTTTATCAATAGCAATTGATTATTTTGCCCGGGCGCGGCGGAGTGCCTCCGCGGTCGATTCGCGGCAGCGTGACGCTGCACCCAAATCCGCGCATTCGAGTCAGTATTACCCACCAACTTTGTTGGCACGCGTACTAGCGGGGTTTATTGTCCCTCTCCTTCCGCGCCACAGCACACAGGGTGCTGCTTGACGCTGCTTTAGAATGGAGAAAAGTGTATTTGTCTATTCTTTTTTGTCTACCGTTGTATTTATCCCCATAAACGGCAAAGCCGAAAACGCCCACTCAAAATACTACATCCCCGACAAGGAACTTTTGGAGCTTCGAAAAAACTACGTCGGTGTTGACAGGAGCATCAGGGGTGGTATAATTGAGGGGAAGGGGAAAGGCGATTCAGACAGACAACGCCTACGGGAAATGATCAAAAACGGTGATGTTACACTTAAAATAAATGAAACTATACAAAATCGTCATTATCAGGGGACGAATGAATATAACAGTTTCCTTGCTGTCGGTGTTGAAAAAAGTTATTTTACGGTTCCGCAATCCGAATTGCAAGAATTTTTGTACAAGAATGCTGCAAACGGAAAGATTTTTATAAGTTCTGCCGGTGATGTGAAGGAGCGTTTTGATTTTGGTAAGGTTATAGCGTTTGATACGTTTTTAAACCAAGAAACCACTTGGGCAACGGTTTCTTATTCAAAAAGCAAGACACATTTCTCGCCATTTTCGCCAATGCCAAAAGGGGAATAAATATGCAGTTATATGATTATTTATGGAAAAAAGTCAATATTAAGTGTAAAGACGGCAGACAGTTTTTAAATTATTTTGTTGCCGCATATGATGATAGATATGATAATGTTGAACCCGATGAAGACGGCATAGGCATTGTGAAGAATGCGAATGACAATTACGGAATTGAGTTATTCGAATCCGAAATCGAATCTATTGAAATTGCAACATAATGAGGTGACACAATGGCAGCAACAAGCCAGAACTCAGTCCAAAAGAAAAAGATATTATAACCGCTCTCAACTCATGGGTGTTTATATGGTTATTAAACCAAAAATAGAGGAATATAAAGCTTGAAAAAATCGCTTCAATTATGAGCAATACTATAACCACAGCGAAAAAAATATCAGAGAGAGCGATTTATGATAGCAGCGAGTTTATTTCCGAATGTATTGCTGAAAGCATGACTTCAAAAGCAAGGCTTATGTCTAAGCAGGTTGTGAAGATAATAACAGGAGATGATAGCGATGACTGATATTTACGATAAATTTGAAAAATGGTTAACAGAGTTTCGGGAAGATGGATATAGAGCAATAAGTAAAAATGCTCCATCCGAAATCAAGGAAGAAGCAAAAAAAGCGGACGACGTTTATTATAATCGTACAGGAAGGCACTTGTTTCACATTGATAACGAATGAGGTGACACAATGGCAGCAACAAGTCAGAACTCAGTCCAAAAGAAAAAGATATTATAACCGCTCTCAACTCATGGGTGTTTATATGGTTATTAAACCAAAAATAGAGGGATATAAAGCTTGCACCGCTCGGAAGAAAAACGGTGCAGAAAGGAATTAAAAATGTATTTTGATTTTGAAAGCAAAAGCTTCTGTGACAAATACTACATCCCTGACAAAGAGCTGACGTAGTGTGAAATTCCTGCAAAAGCCTGTAGCGCGACAATAAATAGGAACTGATACCAAACCGGAGCGCGAATCGACACCAGCGGCACGCCGGAGCTTAGAAAAAACTATGTTGGCGTTGACAGGAGTGGCAGGGGTGGTATAATTGAGGGGAATGGTGGAGAGAATAATGAAAAAACCGTCAGCATTGAAAATGTTACCGGAAAAACTGCAACGATAGACAAGCGTAAATTTACAGAGTATGCGTTAAACCCTGAAAAGCAGCCGGATAAGGCGAGAGCATTTAAAGGATATCTTGGCTATGATTTAACAAATTATCAGGAACTTGAAAATCAGATACGTGATACATTTGATAGAAATAGCCTAAAAGAGAATGGTGAACGTGCACAAGGAAAGCTTTACAAAATGCTTCATAACTTAAAAGGAATAGATGGAAAAACTGCACTTGTTCTTACAAGTTGGATAGATGATGTAAATGACAAAAAGGATTTTCATTTGACAAGTGTTTACGTCAAAGAATAAAAAGAGGTTGATGACTATGTTGGAAGAGTATACGAAAATAAAACTCAAAGACGGAAGAGAAGGCTATATCATAGAAGTCAGTGAGAAACTCAACAACTACATGGTTGAACTTCCGAATTTTGAAATCATTGATGTTAAGCCGGATGATATTGTAAGAGTTTTAGATAAATAACTAACCGCCCCATCAAGGGCGGTTTTGTTATGCCCTGCGCGCCAGTCTGAGCAATAAACACGCGCGCGAATGAAATTATATACCGAGCTACGGGTACGAGCACCGGCAAGGTGATCTACAGAGTACAGGCAGGCGCGTTCTCGGACAAAAAGAACGCCGAAAATTATCTTAAAAAGCTACAGAGCGCAGGTTTCAAGGACGCGTTTATTGTAAAGACGGAGAAGTAAATAGTACAGCCGCTGTCGTAGGTTATTTACGGCAGCGACTGTTATGTTATGTGCACAAAGAAAGAGGCACCCTGTACATAGACAGAGTGCTTTTATTTTTTTATTTCAGCTTTAATGGCAGCGGCACTGTTAACAGAGTATGAAAAAGATATATCTAATGGCGCGGAAAAGAAACATCGTGCCCGACAGAAGTCGAGCGCGAATCGGGTGCGGCGGCTCGCCGCTGTCAACAGAGTATAAAAAAGATATTTCTAATGGCGCGGAAAAGAAACATCGCGCCCGACAGAAGTCGAGCGCGAATCGGGTGCGGCGGCTCGCCGCTGGTGGAGGCGACGGGAATTGAACCCGTGTCCGAAAAATGCTTACAACGGTTTTCTCCGAGCGCAGCCGGTTGTTTGGGATTCCCCCGACAAGGCTCGAATCGGCACGATCCTTGCTTCGGTAGTCTTTGATTCATGACGGAGATAAAGACATCTCTCCGTTCACGTTCACCGCTGAGTGACGCCCTCTATAGACCGCGGTACTTCCATAAAGGACGCTCGCGCCTAATCAGGCAGCGAGAGCAACAGTTTTATTGTTGTCGTTTAATTTTAAAGTCTACGGATTTTATGGTGGTTCCATAGTGCCACCGCTCGCTTGCCGAGGCTTACACTCCCCGTCGAAACCTTTACGCCCCCATATAGGTGATTTTGCGTTTTTTAATATTTCTCCCTGTTCTTCATCGCGCGCTCTATATCGCGCTTTGCGTCACGCTTTGCCATATCGTCACGCTTGTCGTAGAGCTTTTTACCCTTGCACAGACCTAACTGCAGCTTTACCCTCGAGCCTTTGAAATAAAGTGAAATTGGTACCAGCGCATAGCCGTCCTGCTTTACCTTGCCGAGAAGCCTCATGATCTCGCTTTTGTGCATCAGCAGTCTGCGTACCCTTAACGGGTCTTTGTTAAATATATTTCCCTGTTCATAGGGACTTATGTGCATACCCTTGACGAATATCTCTCCGTTATCTATGCTGCACCACGAATCCTTCAGGTTTACTCTGCCAGCGCGCACGGACTTTACTTCTGTACCTGTAAGCTCTATGCCTGTTTCAAAGCTTTCGGTGACAAAGTATTCGTGATATGCTTTTTTGTTTTGCGCTATCGTCTTGAACGATTCCTTTGCCACGCGAATGCCTCCTTTTTTAGATTACAGCTCTTTTCTGCCCTCTATAGACATCATAAGAGTTACTTCATCAGTGTATTCTAAGTCTCCGCCGACCGGTATACCGAACGCAAGCCTCGTTACTCTGATACCCATAGGTTTTACAAGCTTTGATATATACATGGCTGTTGCCTCGCCCTCTACGGTTGCGTTCGTAGCCATTATCAGCTCCTTTACCGTGCCGTCCGAAAGCCTTCCCAAAAGCTCCTTTATCGTCAGCTCGTCGGGAGAAGTGCCCGAAAGGGGAGAGATGACTCCATGCAACACATGATACAGTACGTTCAGCTCCTTTGTTTTTTCAAGAGCTATCGCGTCGCGCGGATTTTCAACAACGCATATTGTTGACCTGTCACGCTTTTCATCGTTGCAAACAGGGCATATTTCACTGTCGGTCAGATTGCAGCAGATCTTGCATCTGTGTATCTTTTTGTGGGCGTCGGTAATAGCCTCGGTGAACTTTTGTACCTCCGGCTCTGTCAGGGACAGAACGTGATACGCCAGTCGTATTGCGGATTTGTGTCCGATACTCGGCAAACGCTCGAATTGCTCTATCAGCGTTTGCAGCGAGGGAATGTTATATTCAGACATCAGAACAGACCCGGTACGTTAAGTCCGCCGGAGATCTTGTCCATAGTCTCTGCCTTTTCGTCGTGAGCCTTTCTGATAGCCTCGTTTACGGAAGCTATTATAAGGTCGGACAGCATATCTATATCCTCAGGATCTACAACATCCTTTTTTATATCAAGGCTCTTTATTTCAAGCTTGCCTGTTACGGTAGCCGTAACTGCTCCGCCGCCTGCGGTTGCGACATAATCCTTCTCCTCAAGTTCTTTGCTTGCCTTGTCCATTTCCTCCTGCATTTTCTGAGCCTGACGTGCCAGCTGCTGAATGTTTGTGTTTGCTCCGGAATTGCTGTATCCCTTTGGTAATCTTGCTTTCATTTTATTGTCCTCCGTTATTGATTAGTATTGTTTTTATCGTCAACAGGAACTCCTGCCGACTTTAGCTCCGACATCAGCTCGCTCAGAGCGTCGTCGGTTTTTTTCTCGTCAGGGTAAGAGTATCGCCCAAGCTTGTATTCCTTACCCGTAATTCTTTTTATGGAAGCCCTCATACGGTCGCGCTGAGCCGGCTTTCTCAAAAGCTCAAAGCAAATATCGTTGCTTGAATCCACAAGAACGTATTTTCCGCTTACATAAGCCCTGCTTCCGTCAAAGCCTGCGCCGACGGTTTTAGAATACTTTTTTATATCCTCTATGATCTCCGGCCACTCGGGCATAGGCACCGCTTCGGCTCGCAGCTGTTCCATGTTTTCCTTTGAGGGGCGGTTTATGGGCGGCGAGTAGCCGGTAGACTCACGCGGCTTCGGGACTTGTTTTATACTTTCCGGCATCTCCGTTAGCTGCTCTACTGCTCTCTCAAGCATCGTCAGTCTTTTTTCCAGATTCTCCGGCAGCGCGTCGTTTTTTCCTGTCATGATAATGCCCACAAGGGTCATTTCCATCTCAATGCGCCTGTCTGCACCACGAAGCATTTTTTCATGTGCCGAAAGCAAAGCGGATATTGTACTAAGTATAAAACGAAGATCAGTTTTATCTGCCTGCACGGTCAGCCTGTCGAAATCGGATGCGGACATCACTATCATATCTCTTGCGTTTTTGACGGATTTTACAAGCATTATATTGCGAAAATGGTGTACCAGTTCTTCGCAGAGTCTTGCCATATCCTTGGACTCTTTATAGAGCGCGCCTACAGTGTTTACAGCCTCTGCACAGTCGGACTCAAGTATACAGTCAGTCAGATGAAAAATACTGCTGTTATCTGCAAGTCCTGCTACCCTGCGCACGGTATCCTCGTCTATTTTGTCTTCGGCAACGCTTATACACCGGTCAAGCAGTGAAAGCGCGTCTCGCATAGCTCCGTCGGCAATACCTGCAAGCAGCAGAGCCGCATTGTGCTCTATAGTAACACCCTCCTGCTCACAAACGAGCGAAAGTCTTTCTGCGATATCCTCGGGTGCTATTCTGTGAAAATCAAAGCGCTGACATCTGGAGAGTATAGTAGCAGGCAGCTTATGCACCTCTGTAGTAGCAAGGATAAAAATAACGTGTGGCGCAGGCTCCTCAAGGGTCTTCAGCAGAGCGTTGAATGCTCCGATAGAGAGCATATGCACCTCGTCTATAATATATACTCTGTATCTGGTATTTGCAGGAGTAAATCCTGCTTCCTCTCTCAGTGTACGGACATCATCAACGCCGTTATTGCTGGCTGCGTCTATTTCTACTACATCCATTATACTGCCGTCGTCTATGCCGCGGCACACCTCGCACTTACCGCACGGGTCGCCGTCCTGAGGGTCAAGGCAATTGACAGCCTTGGCGAGTATTTTTGAGCATGTGGTCTTTCCTGTTCCGCGAGAGCCTGTAAAGAGGTATGCATGCGCAATTCTGTTTGTCTTCAGCTCGTTTCTGAGTGTATCGGTAACAGCCTGCTGACCGATTACGTCTGCAAAAAAACGCGGTCGGTATTTTCTGTACAGTACAGTATACATTTTTTCATACCTCCACACCTTTTCTATTAAAAAAAAGACAGACCGCAAAGCGGCACATACCCTTTGGTATACAGCCCGTCGGACTGACTGCATCACACCGCGTATCACGCTTAATGCTGCTCGGTTCCCCGCCTGACATGGTTCACGGTACGCCGTTGCACAGCGCCCGACAGGCTGTATACCAAAAAATATGCTTCTGTCTTGTGTTGCTCCTTTTGCGGCAGCAACACCATTATACTACACTCTTTTAAAAAAATCAACCCCCTGCGCGTGCTCGCGGCGCGTGCTCGCGCGGAGCAATTCGCGCACTGAGGTTTTTGTTACCGCCTACCTTCTTGGCACGCGGCGCAGTGCCTGCGCTGTCAATTCGCGCACTGTAGTTGGTTGTGCCCTCCACTTTATCGGCACGCGTACGAATTGGGTTTATTGTACGGTGCCGTCCGCGCCGTGCCGCACAGGGCGGCGCTTGACGCTGCTTTAGAATGGAGAAAAGTGTATTTGTCTATTCTTTTTTGTCTATCCCAACAGAACTCGGCGCAGTGCCTGCGCTGTCAATTCGCGCACTGTAGTTGGTTGTGTCCTCCACTTTATCGGCACGCGGCGCAGTGCCTGCGCTGTCGATTCGCGCACTGTAGTTGGTTGTGCCCTCCACTTTATCGGCACGCGGCGCAGTGCCTGCGCTGTCGATTCGCGCACTGTAGTTGGTTGTGTTCTCCAATTTATCGGCACGCGGCGCGTGCTCGCGCGGAGCAATTCGCGCACTGAGGTTTTTGTTACCGCCTACCTTCTTGGCACGCGTATAGGTTTGGTTTATTTTCCCTCACATTCCGCGCCGTGCGCCCGAAGGAAGTGCCCTTGGGGTACCGCACAGGGCGGCGCTTGACGCTGCTTTGAAGCGCAGGTAGGTGTATTTGTTTATTCTACTTATTGTCTCTTACTTAAGCTGATAAGTCTGCACACAAAAAAGTTGCCGAATAAAAACAGTTAGTAATATTCTGATGATATGAGGTAACAATAATCATAAGCTGCGGTTTTTTAAACCTATTTGAGGCTATTTTTTGCACAGAGGTTTTTTTAGAATTCCTATTGACAAAGTATAGTTAGATATGTTAAACTTACAAAGGAAGTTAGATAAAGCTAACTAGCAGAAAGGGGTTTTATGTATGAGTCTTGTAATAGTAGGCGGAAATGAGTGTATGATAAGAGAATATAAGGATCTTTGTAAAAGCTATAATTGTAAAGCAAAGGTCTATGCAAAAATGAGCAGAGGACTTCAGGACATCGGCAACCCCGATCTTGTAGTGCTTTTTACAAATACCGTTTCTCACAAAATGGCAAAGTGTGCGTTAGAGAGCGCCAAAAATCGGAAAATCCCCGTAGAGCGTATTCACAGCGGCTCTAAAAGCGCACTTAAAAATGTGCTTGAGCAGTACGCTTGAGCTGACCCTTAAAAAGGAGTAGTTTTTATGGCTGACGAGGTTATAATACGTCACTGTTCCCCTACGATCGTGGGAATAAAAACAGGCAATATTTTTAATTATCGTTTTAAGGACCATAGCGACGAAATAAAAAGCTTAAAAAGTATAAACAAAAGGCTCAGAAGCTCCGGACTTCGCGTAATACCTATAAAGAGCGGAAAAAACGGCACGCTTATCTATGTTTACCGCCCGGGAAAGCTCAGACGAGATCTGTCCGACCAATCGTCTCAGGAGATCTTGTCCCGACTCGGCTATGAGTGCGAGAATGTGAATATGTGCGTGTCAAGGCTTATGTATAGACTCAAAAGTTCCGATGAGTTTCCTCACGAGATAGGTCTTTTCCTTAGCTATCCGCCGGAGGACGTCAAGGGCTTTATAGAGCACAGGGCAAAGGAATGTAAGCTTGTCGGCTGCTGGAAGGTCTACGGCGATGAAAAAAAGGCGCAGCGCACCTTTAAAAAATACGATCAGTGTACAAGAATCTGCGAGTCCCTTGCAGCAAAGGGCTGCCCTATAGAAAGACTTGCGGTGTCTTGCTGATATAATTAAATTACAATATGAAAGGAAAATGAAATTGTGAAAAAATTAGCAGTTGTATATTGGAGCGGTACAGGCAACACCGAGCAAATGGCAAACGCTGTACTTGAAGGCGCAAAGGAAAGCGGTGCAGAGGCAGAGCTGTTCACTGCCGGCGAATTTACCGAGGATATGGTCGAGGGCTTTGACGCGTTTGCGTTCGGCTGTCCGGCTATGGGTGCAGAAGAGCTGGAGGACAGCGAGTTTCAGCCGATGTTTGACGCTGTACTGCCAAAGCTCAGCGGCAAAAAGTTTGCTCTGTTCGGCTCCTATGGCTGGGGTGACGGCGAGTGGATGAGAACGTGGGAAGAGAACTGTGTAAGCGCAGGTCAGAATCCCGCAGTGGAAAGCGTTATGTGTAACGAGGCTCCCGATGATGACGGAGTGAATAGCTGCAAGGCACTCGGTGCAGAGCTTACAAAAGAATAATGCAAAATCTCACCTCAACGGTGCCGATACTGATCAGTATTATGCCCGTTGAGGTTAATGTACTTTTAAGGAGATGTAATATATGTATAAGACCACAGCCGAAATCGACGGTATGATGTGTTCAATGTGTGAATCGCATATTCAGGAGGCAATAAGAAACAACTTCAGTGTAAAAAAGGTAAAGGCTTCACGCTCCAAAAAAATCGCAGAGATAATAAGCTCGGAGCCGATAAGCGAAAGCAGCCTTAAAGAGGTAATAGACAAAACCGGATATACGCTTTTGTCGGTAAAAACCGAGGAATACAAGAAAAAAGGCTTATGACAAGGCTGACAAGACAGTGTATAATGAGGCTGAAAAACAGCTTTATTCGGAGCAGGTACTGAAGCTTGTACACCGGCTCAGCCATTCTATGGGCGACTATATGACATATTTCCGGTATCTGTGTGTAATACTGTCATCGGCTCTTATCTTCCTTCTGACAAAGATAATTATAGAAAAGAACGAAAAATCCATCTCTATGATAAAGATACTCGGATTTAATATTCGGAAATAAGCAGGCTCTATCTTGTCACGATCTTCCGGGTGGTGATTATATCCGCCACTATATCGGCGTGTTGTATTTGTCGGTAAATAAATTTCCGTTTTGTCACGGTTTAATATTATTACCAAAACAGACACGGTAAATATGTTTAAATTCTGCAAACAATATGCTAAAATATTATGTATTAATGGTAGATCATTAATAGTCTTACCGTTTTTTAAATTCAAAAACAGGAGGAGATCATAGTATGGATAGGACTGAATATCCACATTTAAAACGAAGGCTTTTGTCCGTTGCACTTGCATCAACTATGCTTATCGGCTGCGTTACCGCTGCGGGTGTGCCGTTGGGGTATGATATGCCTGCGACTCTTAGCGTCAGTGCGGCGTCCGAAGCACAGAGTGAAGGCGACTGGAGCTATGTGGTGCTTGACGACGGGACTGCGTCTGTAGTCGGATATACCGGCAGCAGCACAGCAGTTACTCTGCCGACAAAGCTAAACGGGGTGACAGTGACTACACTTGGCACAGGCGCTTTTGTTGACAACAACGATATTGAAGAGCTGATAATTCCCGAGGGCTATACCTTGATCGACAGACAGGCAGTCAAAAACTGCGACAGTCTGGAGAGTATCAGCCTGCCGTCTACTTTGGTAAAAATAAGTGAGTACGCAATTACATATTGCGACAGACTGAGCAAGATAGAGATCTCCTCGTCCGTAGAAACTATCGGGCAACGTGCATTTGAACAAAACAAAGCGCTGTCGGTTCTGACGCTTAATGAGGGTCTGAAGTACTGCGAAAGCGGTATAATAGAAGGAACCGCGGTAAGCTCTGTATATATTCCTTCTACTCTGGTATCGGGTGAGTATGTTTTTGAAGGAGCAGAGTATCTTACGGATATTACCTTTGCAGAGGGTCTGAAAAAAATACCAAACAAAATGTTCAGAAATTCCCGGATAAGGAATATAGTATTGCCCGAGACTATAACCGAAATAGGCGAGAGTGCATTTGAGCAGTGCGACTATCTGCAGTCGGCTGTTATCTCGAACTCGGTTACTGTCGCAGGCAGTTGGGCTTTTTACGGCTGTGACAGACTGACCTCCGTTACTATCGGTACAGGTATAAAGGAGATCCCATATGAGTGTTTCCATGGCTGTAAGGCTCTGACGAGCGTTACTGTTCCTGACAATGTCGAAGTCATAGCAAACGGTGCCTTTCATTACTGTGAAAATCTGAAAAGCGTTACACTGAATGAGGGTCTTAAAAAGATAGGTAACGAAGCGTTTGCAAATACAGCTCTTACCGAGGTAACTCTGCCGCTGTCCGTTACCGAAACGGAAAAGCCGTTCTATAATTCAAAAAAGCTGAAAAAGATAAACCTGCCCGAGGGCATAACAGTTATTCCGCGCGGTCTGTACCAGGGCACAGGCGTTACCGAAGTAACTCTGCCTGAGGGTGTAAAGACTATATCACAGGAAGCATTCAGGGAGTGCTCCGGGCTGAAAACAGTGACACTGCCGGATTCCCTGAGGGAAATTGGAGAAAACGCATTTGAGGGCTGTAGCTCTCTTGCATCGGTAGAGCTTCCCGAGAAACTGATAACAATAGGCGCATATGCATTTGCAAACTGTACCTCACTCAAGGAGTTCTATGTCCCTGCTAAGGTTCAGGAAATAGGCAGAGGAGCCCTTGCGGGCAGTACAGCTCTGTCAAAGGTAACTATAAATGAGGGAGTTATCAGGCTCGGGGACAGTATTTTTGAAAAAACCGCAGTTACCGATATATATTTCCCGTCTACTGTAACAGACGCAGACAAGCCGCTGAGAAATTCAAGTATCAAGAGCGTTACCATCGGCGACAGGCTGCTCGCTATACCGAATAATGCGTTCCGTGATGCACACGAGCTGACAGATATAACTATACCCGATTCCGTTACCAAGATCGGCGACAGCGCCTTTGAGGAGTGTCATTCACTTGAAACGCTTGTTATCCCCGACAGTGTATTGGAAATCGGCAGTTATATATGCTATAATTGCCACAGCCTCTCCGAGGTAAAACTCGGCAGCGGTATCAATAAGCTGCGTCACGAGGATTTTTACGGCTGTGAGAGCCTGCAGGGCATAGAGATACCCGACAACATAACAGAGTCGGAGGACGGTGTGTTTAACGGGTGTACGTCTCTCGGCACCGTTTCACTGCCACAGGGCTTGAAGTACATAGCAAACGATATGTTCAGGGGCTGCACTTCCCTTACTACAGTCACAGCCTCGGACGAGCTGGAAAGAATAAATGGGGGCGCATTTGACGGCTGTGTAAGTCTGAACAGAATCATAAGCGCAGTGGAGGATATACGGTTTGAAAACACCTCCTTCCGCGGCTGTGCAAATTTCAGCGACAAGCGCTTCAGAGTTTTTGAAAACGCCGAGATCACATCTACCGGAAACATAGGCGTTGACGGCTCGCTCATCTACTATACCATAAAATATAAGGTACGCAGTGACTGGAACAACGATCAGCTCAGCGTAAGCCGTCTCAGACTTTTTATTCCCGACAATATAGAACCGATAGAAAGCTCGTTCTCTGCAAAGGGCTTTGAGCTTGACGAAAATCAGAGCATGGACAATATAAGTCTTGACGGCTGTACAGAGGGAGAGCTGCATTTCTCGGCATATCTCAGCGGTGAATATAATGCCGACTCTGCAAAGAAGCTGAGTGCAAATGTCGAGATGAGATACAGGGACATAAACTATGAACAGTCACTCGGAGAGGTGGATATAACCACATCCATGTGCTCGCTGTCAGCTCCGATGACAACAAGCGACAAGTCGGTAGCGGTATCGGGCTATGCTGACGGCAGCGATAAGGTAAAGATAGTTATAAGCAATACCTCCGGCAGCAGCGGCAGCATAACACACGAGGTCAGTGTAAATCCCTATACAGGCAAATATATGACAGACGCTCTGCCGCTTGCTAAGGATAAATCAAAAATAAATGACGGCGACAGCTTTGAAGTCTATGCGATAAGCGGCGACAACAAGAGCGATGTGTCCGTGTTTACCTATGATCCGTCGGCTTTAGAAATTGAAAAGGCAACAGTTACAGTCAACGCTCCTCTGAGTGCATCGAACAGCAGGATCAGTGCCACAAACTGGGCGAGCGGAAAGGACTATGATGTTACGAGAATGTTTAATGTCGGCGCAAGTCCTCTCATCACCATAAACCCGTCTTGTCCGCTGAGATTTGAATTAAAGCTGAAAAACGATGAGGACGTTTCCTTTGTATTTCTCTGGAGCAAAAAGGGCGACGAGTACAAGATAATGGAGGCGTTCTATGACGCCGACACCGACAAGTGGATAGCAGAGGGCTATTTTGACCCCGGTAATCCGAGCTATGTCCCCGGCGAGCTTTCCATATTCTACCTGCGCGGAGAACGTATGGACAGATACGGCAGGGAGGACCAGGAAATAAAGAACACAAATACCGGCGGATACTGGCGCAGAATATCCCACGGTGCTTCGGATGCATTCGAATGGGTCTGCGATATAGAAGATATTATAGACGCTTTCTCCTATGACGAAGATACAGGCACCTATCAGCCTGCCAACGAAACCGTAAAGGATGTAATCACAGATTCCGGTGTTTCGATATTTATAGATATAGTAAAAGGAGATCTGCCCGGTGCTGCTGCCGATACAGTAACAGGGGGACTGCACGTCCTGTGGACATGGGGCAACGAAAACGATAACCTCTTCAGTCTGATGCACGGCGGCTGGACGATAGATGAGCACGGCAACGCTGTCCCGAAGGGCGGCTGGGACAAGTATCAGAACGGCGGCTATAATAAGGGCGGCAAGGGAAGATACATAGTAGACCCGTCCGGTACCGTATATGAAGCAGTCAGAGGCAACACCCTTGCCGGTGCGACCGCGACCCTCTACAAGCTCGACAAGGATACAGGCAATTGGAACAAGTGGAATGCAGAGGACTTTGAGCAGGAGAACCCGATAGTCACCGACAGCCTCGGTATGTATTCGTGGCTTACGGACGAGGGTACGTTCAAGGTAAAGATCGAGAAGGAAGGCTATGAGACTCAGGAGTCCGAGCCGTTTGATATTCCGCCCGAGAAGCTGGGACTTGATTTTAACCTTGTTGACAGCAAAACAAAGCCCGTTATGACGGTAACAGCCGATGAAGATGCTCCCGAGCGTTTCTATATCAGCTTCAGTAAATATATGCAGCCCAAAACGGTACTTGATAACATAGTTATAGCAGGAGTAAGCGAATGCAAGCTTGAGGCGATTTATGATGAAGAGGATGAGGTGATTGGCGAGATTCGCAAGTACGACCCAG
>JAHKXX010000205.1 GCA_020627425.1 bacterium | reverse complement strand
CACAGCCGGAAAACATATTGCCGTAGCAGCCAGACTCCAGCGTTGTCGCCCAAAGCTCGGGAGCTGTGGTAAGGCTCGTACAGCCATCAAACATATAGCTGTAGCAGTCAGTAGCCAGCGTTGTCGCGGGAAGCTCGGGAGCTGTGGTAAGGCTCGTACAGCCAGAAAACATATTGTTGTAGCAGGATGCCGCCAGCATTGTTTCAGGCAGTTCCGGTGCCGCTGTTAATCCGGTGCAGCCAGAAAACATACGATAAAAGCAACTATTGGACAAGCCTTGAACCTCGCCGTAATCGTCGAGCCTCAGCGACATAACATTACCGCTGCACGCTACTTTTCCGTTAATCGAAACGTGATTGGAATAATTAAATGTAGTATCTTTTCCGCGAAAACGAACATAATCGCCCACGCTTGCGAGCGTGATCGTCGTGCCGGGAGTATAAGCGGTCAAACCGGTACCATTCAAATCATACTGCAAATTACTGCCGCCGGAATTAACATTCAGCGTAACCGAAGATCCGGCTTCTTCCGCCGTGAATGTCAAATATTCACTCTCCGGCACAAAATCGCCGACTTCCGCGCTTGCTGTGATTGGCACGATGGCGAACAGGCTGACGATCATCATAAAGACAAGCAGTATGCTGACCGGTTTTTTTATAAATTTTGTCATGAGTTTTCCTCCTTTATTATTTTTATTAAGGCAACGCCGCATAACTCACAGCGCTCGACCTTGTTGCGGGTAAGCTCAAGTATAATGATTCTACAAATCCCATCGTCCGCTACGACTCGCTTTGTGCCAAAAAATACAATTTTGATTCACAATGCTATGAATTCAGGTGTCACCAGAGAAATATTGCATTGGATTTGATGTCAAGGGCTTCTATGATTATGTTTGCCCGTCAAAAGGTTATGTCCAACACCAAGGATACAACCTATAAAGCTTATATGGAAAACGTTGAACCCGCGGTAAACTGGGTTACTGATTCCTATAAGGTTATAGGCAACCCGGCACAGGGTATCGAAACAAGCAGTACTGACTATATCAGCGATCTTATGGTTGCAGGTATGAAGACAGACGACCCTGATAAGGTCAAAAAGCTTCTCTTGGATAAGGGTTATACTCCCTATGACGTTGATTTGAATCAAGGAACAAACGGCTCAAAAATCTATCTCGGTTATAAAACGACTAAAAACAAAAAGGAAGCAATAAAAGACCTTTATATACATGATAGCTATCCAGACTCATACACATTTCGCAACAAAAACTTTAGTTTATGTCCCTTTGTTGGGGATGACAGTTTTGTTTCCGACAAAGGTAATTTGAACTATGGAGCAACATATAAAAGTATTATACTGTTAATGGATCACCGAACGTACGTCAAAGTATAGCTGCTTTTGCTGATTCACTATACCTCTATTATACAAAAGAAGGTGAGCAGAGTGCGATTACAAATATTTACTTTGACGGGAACTCAGACGGAAGCCTTGTGGATGTCAACAAAGATACAGGAACCGGCGACGCGATATTTATGCACAGCTCCACCTCGGAGATGGTAAAGGGAGTCCAGGCGTACCCGCATAAAGATATGGTAAAAACAGGCGCAAACTACATCAGCGACTTGGCGGTAGGCGGAGACTCAAGTTCGTCGGCTGCCAAAAATGTCCTTACCTCCAACGGTTACATGGTATACAACAAAGACCTCAATGAAAAAGCGGGCGGCTACTATATTTACATCGGATACAAGACCACTAAGGATATTAATCAAGCTCTTGGCTCAATCTGGGTTGAACAGAGGAGTTTCCTTGACAAAAGTCCGAAGAGTAACACAAAACCGTCCCTTGTGCCCGTATACGGCAACCAGAAGTTTAAGAATAGTCACGGTGATTTGAATTACGATGCAGGCGGCGCCATCTGGCTGTACCTCCATCAGGAAAAAGTCGGAGAGTTAACTAAATTACAAAAAGGAGGAATCTCCAGCTTTTGGATTAACGGCTCGAAGCCCGGTAACGGCGAAGGAGACACCAACGACTTGAACGAAGACGCAGGCGGCTCAGATCTTTACCTTCATTACCAATTCTCAATAGACGAGGTGGAGACCGGTGTAATGCTTGAAAACGACCCCGAGTATTATCCCTATTCATATGTTCTGGGCGCAAGGGTCGCCATTGGCAAGTACAGACAATACTTCACCGATGAAAGGTTTGATGCAGCCATTAAAAAGACGGACGGCAGCTTCAGGAACTGGACGGACGATGAAGTGAGAGCATTTATCTCCCGTATGGGTAACAAAACCTGGGATGAGGAGCTGAAGAGCGCGGGACTTACGGAAATTTCCGACACGTTTTCTTTGAAAATTAAGTGGGATATCAGCCCATACGGAACCGTCTTGAAAAAAGGTTCCAATACTATATCTGAAATTGATTATCATGGCAAACCAACCTTCACATTCTTAAAGCTGTATAATTAATCCAAATTCAAAAAACGGTTTAACATCAAAGCCCACCGCAATGTGACGTGCGGTGGGCTGCTTATTATGCGTTGACATTTAGCTTTCGCTTATGTTCGTAACCTTCGCGGCAAAAGCTCCGTCAGGCAGAGGCTTTTTAAGAAGCTCGTCATAGCTTTTAGTCATTTTGAAGGTCGCCGTATCGCTTGCGAAGGTGCTGCCGAAGATGTCGGTAGCTGTGAATACATACTGATATTCCTTTCCCTCAAGCGGGATTTCAGATATTTTTCCGCCGTTTTCCCCGATTGTAAATTCTTTACCGAATTGCTCTTTTTCTTCTCCGTTTTCGAGTAAATAATCGGTAACAACCCGGACCTTGTCGCCCTTTTTAAGCGACGTTATTTCGTTATCGGGCAAGCCGTTTTCATCATAGCTGTTCCAAATTCCGAAAATCAGATAATAGCCCTTGCCGCTGTCGTCGGTATAGCGTTCATAGCCGTAATGCAGTGTTGTACGCTTTCCGTTTACTATTACAGGAGTAGAGTAGTCAACAAAATCTTCATTTCTTTTTACAGTAGTGTAGTACATCCTGTGACCATCCAGCGCAAGACTCATTCCGTTGAAATTGCTTTGATATGCCATTTTCTCCTGATTTTTTATTATATTGTTATCGGTGAGTACTTTGTGCTGCTTGCCGTTTTCATCTGTTGTGGTAAGAATATAGTCAACAGAGCTCAGGTAGGAGCTGCTGTCCGGGTTAAGGCTTACGCTAAACGCGCCGTTTTTGCTCAGGCTGCCCTTGTCGGTGTATTCAACTGTTTTTTCAGGCAGATTAAGATAAAACGATTCGAGAAAACTGTTATACTTTTTACTGATACCAAGACTGATATAGTCCTGTATCTCCTTTTCATCATAAGAAATCGGATAATAAAAGGATACGCCGTAAGCGCTGAGGTTTTCGCCGTTTATGTTATATGGCGCGAATTTGTCTACCATATCCCAGATATCGGTTGTATCCACCCCTAAATCCGGTGTTCTGTTAAAAATATCAATGAGGTCGAGCATATTAGAGCCGCCCTGAGAGGAATTATCTCCGCCGAATTTTTCGCAATAGTTCAGAGCATATATGATTTTCGAGGATGATTTTTTATCATAAAGCGATGTTTTTATAATATCAATAACGCGCTCAAATTTTGCAAGCATTTTGTCTGTGAGTGAAAGGTCAAAAACAGAAAGAGTAGAAAACCTGTCGTTTCCGTTTTTCTTGCACTTTTTCATATATGAATCACATACAGCCTTGCCGACTTTCAGGGAGTTGTCTTTGCCGACAAATGCTTCACAAAGTGCCTTATAATCCCAACCGCCCGCAGGTATTATTTCCTCGGACGCTATCATATATTTCGCGTAATCCTTGACGGTTGCCGCAACCTCAATCGACGCCATTAAACACGCGTCGAAGCCTATAATATCAAACTTGGAATTAAGCTTCGCCTTTTTCAGCGCGGTTTTAAGCTCGCTGAGCGTGAGCGCGTCAAAGGAATAGTTCTCGTCAAAGCAAACACCCTTTGCCGCTCCGCCGCCGTGATCCCAGAGCACGAGCATATTGCTGTCGGCGGGGTGTTTTTTCTGCCCCCATTTGATAAAGTCGGCGAGGGTTTCGGCTTCGCCCATATTCTTTTGTTTGAGAGTTTGGAGCAGCTTTAGCTTGCCGTCCTTAACCTCATAACGCTGAGCCTTGCTCTCGTCTATTTCGTGCGAGCGCCAGGTCAGGGCGCCGCCCGTCTGAATGACGATATTCATATCGCCCGCGTCGGCTGAAAGCAGCTCGTCAATGTTCTTGCTCGCAAGTCCCTGCTTTGTCTCTAAGTTGGAACCGCACATATAAATGAACAAAGTGCGCCCTTCGGTTGTACTGTTTTCATTTGTACCGCAAGCTGTAAACAGGGAAAGTGTAACAGCGCAGAGAACTATCAAAGCGATAATTCTGTTTTTCAAATTATCATCTCCTATTTCACCTCTATAAAATCATTTTAGCATAAGTTATTCAATTTGTCATCAACTTATTGGTGAGAAAAACCGTCACGCTTTTGTTGCAGGTTGTATGTTATTTTTTAAGCTGGAAATATCATGTACGAAATAACCTACGGACACGACAACGTGGAACGCGGCAAAAGCGGACGTAGAGTACGCCACTCTGACAGCGATTTCTTTTTTGGATAAAAGAATACTTAAAATGTATTATCGGCAAAAGTAATTTTACCTGATAATAACTGCCACCGCCGTTTTATTGACCATAGCGGCGGTGGTTATTTGCTGTTATGTTGTTAGAAAGGACAACGATTACTTAAACAAAGCACCTGTATTTCCTCTAATCAAGCGCTAAATAGAAAATAACGAGAGGGGTTTCCTCTTGCTTGTTTTATTG
>JAHKXX010000204.1 GCA_020627425.1 bacterium | reverse complement strand
CTTTACCTCGTAGTTCTTATACAGCTTTGCGCCGCGCTGTACGGCGATATCCGTCGCTGTTTCCCACAGCTGACCGGGTCCGTACTTCGGATACCAGAACTGCTCTATGAGCGAGGTCTCTACCTCTCTTTTTTTCTTTTTGCCTCCGAACGCCTTAGAGAACATATCCTTCAGCACTGCCTTTATAGACAGACCCTTTACACGCTGGGAGCCCCAGTCTGCGGAGATCTCTCTCGGGTGTCTGCCCCACAGCTTTTCGGTATAGCCCTCAAAAAACATTGAGTAAAGCTTTTTACCGAAGCGGTTTATATAGAAGTTCTCAAGCGACGTCTCCGGCTTTTTGAACATAGCGGACTTCAGATAGCTGAAGCCTGCCGCAACGGTCGTTGCGAAGCCCATATTTTTTATTGTTGAAGCCGACATAGAGATCGGATAATCAAAAAAATGCTTGCGGTAATATATTCTTGAAACACGATCCCTGACGAGCATTACTCTGTCCTCTTTTTCCGGATCGGGGCCGTCCTCAGAGAGAGGCTTTTCACGGCCGAGCTTCTTATCGTCAAATGACGGATAGCCTTGCAGCGGCATAAGATCGCTCCACCATTTCATTACCTCGTCACTTTTAGAGAAAAATCTGTGTCCGCCTATATCCATCCGGTTGCCATTGTAGCGAACCGTCTGACTGATACCGCCGATAACACCCGAGCCTTCAAGAATAGTGACTTCATATTCCTTATCGCCGCCGTCCTTCAGAAGCTCGTTTGCAGCAGTAATACCCGCAGGACCCGCGCCTATAATAATAACCTTTTTCATTTAGCAGCCTCCGCATCCTCTTTTTCCTTGGTTTTGCCTTCTTCCTTCTCCTCAACCTTACGGTAAAGTATCAGCTTTCTTGCAAAGAAGTTCCACATATATACAAGCACAACGGCAAGAACCTTTCCGATAATATAGTAAGACTCCGAAGGCAGCAGAGAGCCAAACAGCTTCATTTGCACCAGAAATCCTACTCCGAAAATTCCTTTTACAGAGAAAGGCGCTATAATAAGCTCGGTAAGCACAAGTCCTATAATACCGATAACGGCAAAGCCTATAAAGTCCACTATTCTGTTTTTTACCTTTGCCTTTGCGAAAACCCAGAATGTCGATATAATATAGTTTACCGCAAGACCTACGACAAAACCTATTACCGCAGCCCATGACTCCGGCATACCGAACAGTTCACGAAAAAGAATAAGAACTGCCATATCCGCAACGGTCGCTATACCTCCGACAAATATACTCCGGAAAAACTGTACAAACGTGTTTGATGTATCACCAACAAACAGGCTTTTTAACTTCATTATATTATACTCCGCCCTTCTTTAAAAGACAACGTATCATCATACTTTCCTCTTATCTGCTCCAAAAAACAGTATCACGCATAATATTATATCTCACCCTCCACTCCCTGTCAAGCGGCGGCGGAGTGCCTCCGCTGTCAATTCGCGCACTGTAGCTTGTATTGCCGCCTACTTTTTCGGCACGCGTACAGGTTTAGTTTATTATACATCTTTGTCCGCGCCGTACCGCACAGGGCGGTACTTGACGCTGGTTTGGAGTGAAAATGGGTACAATT
>JAHKXX010000203.1 GCA_020627425.1 bacterium | reverse complement strand
CAGATTTCGAGCATAATTTTTTGTCAGATTGACAAAATCGACGCAGGAATACTGACGTATTTCAAGGAGATTTTGGCGAAAATGACGGAAAATTTGCAGAAAGATGGCGTGCAAAGCCGACAGGCGGTCTTTGTGCGGTGTTGCCTTAAGTCTCGCAGGGCGACTTTTACGAAGAGCTTAAATACTTTTGTGAAACCACTCTAAAAAAATATCTGTCTTTTTTATCTGTTATTCGCCTTTATTTCCAAAAACCATTTGACATTTGTATGCAGAAAATATATAATTATCTTTGATATGTCTTTAAATTCGCGTACTGTCCGCAAAAGCCGGTAAAAGCATATTTATTGTGCTTCTGTATACCGGCGTATGGTAAGCGCATTTAAAGATAAGCAATTAAAAAACTGGAGGATACCGTATGAAACGCATTGGCAAACCGGTGTTCTTCATCGTGTTCATTCTGATCCTTGGACTTGTATATACCTCTGTTTTCGGTATAACAGGCGAGAACGGTGATTTTGACATCACCTATATAAAGGGACTGGACGACATTCGATGGGGCATCGACATCAAGGGCGGCGTAGAGGCTGTTTTTGCTCCTGCAAACGGCACGGACGCTACTGAGGAACAGATGGAATCCGTAAAATCCATTCTCGACCTTAGATTGGTTTCACAGAACGTCACCGACTACGAAATTTACCCCGACTACACCAACGACAGAGTAACTGTTCGCTTCCCGTGGAAATCGGACGAGGAAAACTATGACCCCGACGCAGCTATAGAAGAGCTTGCTTCCACAGCACAGCTTACCTTCCGCGCAGGCTCGGAGGCTACAGGCGAAGAGCTGCTGACAGGTAAGGATATAAAGCATGCCGCAGCCGGCACAACTACTACTGAGGATAAAAAACACGAATATGTGGTAGACCTTGAGTTTACAAGTGAAGGCACAGAGAAATTTGCGACTGCTACTGAGCAATATCTTAATCAGACAATATCTATCTGGATGGACGACCAGCTGCTGTCCGCGCCTACTGTAAACTCCGTAATAAAGGACGGCAAGGCTCAGATAACAGGTAACTTCACCGCAGAGGAGGCAACAAGCCTTGCAAACAGGATAAATGCAGGCGCACTCCCCTTTGCACTCGATGTAACCAGCCACAGCACAATAAGCCCCACACTCGGCTCTAACGCCCTGCTTGCTATGGGTATTTCGGCTCTTGCGGCTCTTGCGTTTATATTCTTGTTTATGCTCATTATGTACAGACTCCCGGGCTTTATCGCATTTGTTGCCCTGCTCGGACAGCTGGCTATATCCATCATGGCAGTATCGGGATATTTCCCCGTATTCCCAAGCTTTACGATGACTATACCGGGTATTGCCGGTATCATACTCTCGATAGGTATGGGCGTTGACGCAAATATCATAACCGCAGAGAGAATAAAGGACGAGCTGTATACAGGCAAGACCCTTGACGGCTGTATAACAAACGGTACAAAGGGCAGTTTCTCGGCTATCTTCGACGGTAACGTAACTGTAATAATAGTTGCCGTGATACTTATACTCGTGTTTGGTCCGGCAAATATTCTTTCGTCAATGTTCGGCGTATCGACAACGGGACTTATATATGCATTCGGCTATACACTGCTTGTCGGTGTTATCTCGAACTTCATTATGGGAGTCGGCGCATCAAGACTTATGCTGAAGAGTATATCTCGCTATAAATTCCTAAGAAACAGAAGATTGTATGGAGGTAAGAAGCAGAAATGAGACAGACATTCCATATAAACTTTGTTAAGAACTCAAAGATATACTTCTGTATATCACTCGGCATAATGCTTGTATGCCTTATACTGAACATATTCGTTCTGCCTACACAGGTAGATATACAGTTCACCGGCGGTACCATAATAAAGTACAGCTATAGCGGAAACATCGACACCAAAAAGCTTGAGGACACGGTAAACACCGCCGTTAAGTCCTCAAAGAGCATAAAAAGCGAAAGCGTAAACTTCTCCTACAGTGAAAACCTTGCCGCAGGAGAAAAAGACAACGGAAAGATAGTTTCACTTCAGTTCACCGGAAACAAGGCTGTTGATACAGAGGACAAAAGCGCTATTACAGACGCTCTCGAAAAAGCCTTCCCAAAGAACAACATAAAGGAAAACTCCTCTACTGCAGTTGACGCGTCAAAGGGCGGCACGTTCTTCCTGAAGTGCCTTGTGGCAGTTATACTTGCAGCAGCTATAATGATATTCTACGTTGCACTTCGCTTCAAAAAGATAGGCGGTCTCAGTGCCGGCGTTATGGCAGTTATTGCACTTGTACACGACCTGATAATAGTTTACTTCTCGTTCGTAGTATTCAGAATGTCACTTAACGACAACTTTATAGCCGTTATACTTATGATACTCGGTTACTCTCTGAACGATACTATCGTTATCTATGACCGTATCCGTGAGAACAGAAGAAAGATGGGTCCGAAGGCTACTACAGCCGAGGTTACAAACACCAGCATAAACCAGTGCTTCACAAGAACCATATGCACATCCATAACAACTATAGCCGCTATCTGCTCTGTACTTGTAGTAGCACTTATATTCAACATTGACTCAATAGTAAGCTTTGCTCTGCCGATGATGATAGGTCTTATCTCCGGCTGCTATTCATCAATATGCATCGCGTGTCCGCTGTGGGTAATGTGGAAAAACCACAAGGACAAAGTTAAAAAAGAGAAAAGCAAAAAACAGAAGGCAAATAACGTCAAGGCAAAAACAAGCCTGCAAAAATAATTTAACAAAAAATGTCGCGGTCACAGCACCGCGACATTTTTGTTTTTTAAAATAAATAAATCAATAATTTTTATAAAAACTATGGTTAAATGTAAATAAATATGTTATAATAGATAAAATTATTGTTTAAGAGGAGCTGAATTATTATGCAAAATATTTGGCATGATATGGATTCTGCAAGAATTAATCCGGAAGATTTTATGGTGGTAATAGAAATACCAAAGGGCAGCAAGACAAAGTATGAGCTTGACAAGCAGAGCGGTCTGCTGAAGCTTGACCGTATTCTATATACATCAACTCATTACCCGGCAAGCTATGGCTTTATCCCCCGTACATATGCGGACGACCTTGACCCGCTTGATGTTCTCGTTTTGTGCAGCGAGGTGATATATCCGCTGACTTTGGTTGAGTGTTATCCCATCGGCGTTATTACTATGCTGGACAACGGAAGAAACGACGAAAAAATAATCGCAATTCCGTTTAACGACCCGACCTACAACACCTATAAGGACATCTCCGAAATACCAAGACATATCTTCGACGAGATGACACACTTCTTTTCGGTTTACAAGACGCTCGAAAACAAAGAGACTGTCGTTGACGAGATAAAGGGCAAAGCCGAGGCAGTAGCGGTAATAGAACAATGCATAGAAAACTACAAGGAAAAATTCAGCACAAAGTAACCGAAAGGAACACAGTCCTTTATGAAGAATAACAAAGAAATAAAAGAAAAGAAAGAAAAACCTGCCAAAAAAAAGGTAGAGGTAATAAACGTACCGCACAAAAAAAAGAAGCTGAGAACACCCTCTCACATAATCAGACTGTGTATTGTATGGGCATATCTGCTTTGTATATTTATGCTTACCTTCCCCTTTCTGAACGCAAGAATATTTATCGCGGACGACCTTAGTACTACTATGTACTCCTCCGAAGCACATCTGAAGCTTGCTACTCAGGAGGAAATAGACGCGGCAGAGTCAGAACTGCAGTCGGCACTCGATAACCTTAAGGAAAAGGACACAAAAAAAGCGGATGAAAAAACTCCCGATTTTTCGCGGTCACTCGACAGTGCGACGTACAAATGGGAGTACAACGTATCCGACAAGACCGACTCCAAGGCTCTGCAGGCGCTTATAGACAAGGCTATGCAGACAGACAGAAACAAATATACAGAGCAGTCGGTAAAGGCGCTGAACACTGCGACGCTGAAAGCCCAGAAGACTCTTTGTGCTACGGTACAGATCTCTCAGACGGCGTTCCAGATGATGCTCGGCGGCACAGTCGGCGAGTCCTACGGTCATGCCGATGCTTCGGCGGATATTTCAAGATCTCTGTTCTCGTTTGCCCTCGGAATACTTCCGCTGGTAGGATTTTTTGCCGCAAGCTTTGACAAACACAGGCACATAAAGCACATAATAGGCTTTGTATGCTCCATACTCTCGCTGGGGGTAATAATTTTCACCATATACCCATATCTTGGTATAGGAGCGGTATTGTCGATATTTATTTATTTTCTCCTGTGCGCTCTGCACATCGGAGGGATCTATGCAAAGCAGCAGGAGGACTATATAGTAAAGCACCCTGAAAAGGAAGCCGAGTTCTCCGAAAAGCACCCGCAGCTGGTAAAAGCACTGATAAACGAGAAGGCATTCGGAGATTCTATACATCAGCCGACCAAAAGCGAAAAAGAGCTTGAGTCTGCAAAAAACGCACAAAAGCGACGGAAAAAGAAAAAACGGTCATAAACTGATAACAAACCGGATGACCGGAAATACTAAACAAAACAACAATGCGGACACACCGCAGGAAAAGGAGAAAAGCTATGTCAGTCATTGAGATCACAAGCAGCAATTTTGAAAACGAGGTTTTAAGCTCCGACCAAACGGTTCTTATTGATTTTTGGGCTTCGTGGTGTATGCCATGCAAGATGCTCTCGCCCGTAGTAGACGAGATAGCCGAAGAAAACCCCGAAATAAAGGTCGGCAAGGTAAACGTAGATGAGCAGCCCGAGCTTGCGGAGAAATTCGGCGTAATGTCTATACCAACCCTTATAGTATTCAAAAACGGTCAGAACATAGACTCCTCTGTCGGCGTAAAGCCCAAGTCAGAAATACTGAAAATGCTATCATGATAACCTGAAAACGCGTCACTCCCAGTGGCGCGTTTTTGGAGAAGATAGTTGTAATGTTAGATAGGATTATTGTTCAGGGGGTAAATAAATGAAAAGAAGTAAAAAAAGAATGCTTGGCATAGCAGCGACTGTGATGACGGCTGCGGTGTTAGGCTCTACGCTTGCGGTTAATGCAGCTCCGTCTAATGACGAAAGTCTGAACCTTGATGTTGTGTTTGTGCTGGACGCAAGCGGATCTATGCTGTCGTCTGACCCTAACAGAATAGCAACAGACGCGTTTAACCTTTTTGTCGATCTGTGCGACAGCTCGTGCGCCATAGGCTATGATGTGTATACTCAGGAGATAATCGAGAGTATGCAGCTTACGGATATCAAGAACGAAAGTACACTGAAAAACATCCGTAATAAAATATCAAAAATACGCTATGTCGACGGCGGCGGTACCGATATCGCTCTCGGTCTTACAGAGGCATTACATATCTTTGATAAGAAAAACGACTCGTCGTCTAAAAGAGCTATAATCCTCCTCAGCGACGGCAACTCCGACCTTTCGGGCGGACCACGTACCGAAAAGGAAGCACAAAAAGAAATGAAGGAGACGCTCAGCTCCCTTTCTAAAAAATCTATACCTGTTTATTCTATCGGTCTCAACTGTGACGGTACACTCAATACCAACGAACTGAAAAATATCTCCGATACTACCTCCGGTAAGATCTATGAGGCAAGTAAATCCGAACAGTTGACCGGTATCGTCTCT
>JAHKXX010000202.1 GCA_020627425.1 bacterium | reverse complement strand
TTGTAACAAGTACAGGCTCGGGCTGATAAAGCCTATGTACATTTATTTTTCTGCCGAGAGCGTCCGTTTCGCTCTCGAGGACTTTAAGACATCTGCTACTCATCTCATACTGGGGGTCGTCTGTATCATCTGTCCACGAGAGCACTACATTACATTCACTCGTAAAGGCACAGATATTGTCTATATGCTCGTTTGTTTCGTCGTTATAGATACCGCAGGGCAGCCATATCACTTTTTTTACTCCGAGGGTGTCCTTGAGTCTTGCTTCTATTTCGGCTTTTGAAAGCTGTGGATTTCTGCCGCGGCTTAGCAGACAGCTTTCGGTAGTTATCAGAGTGCCTGCACCGTCGGTATGAACCGATCCGCCCTCCAGTATAAAATCCCTCTGATCATAGCAGTCCGTATCATACAGGTCGCAGACCTTGCGCGCGAGCTTGTTGTCCTTATCCCACGGAAAATACAGTCCGTCGCAAAGACCTCCCCATGCGTTAAAGCCCCAGTCTATACCGCGTATACGTTTACCGTCTGTAACAAATGTCGGCGCGGTGTCACGCGCCCATGAGTCGTCGGACTCCATCTCTGCTACCCTTACGCGGTCGGGCAGCGAAAACCGCGCAGAGTCGTAGTCCTTGTTTCTTGCAAGAACGGTCACTCGCTCGCTTTCGGATATTATTTCTATCAGCTCTTTAAAGGCGCGCCTCGCGGCATAGGCTCCGTACTGCCACGAATCGCGGCGGTGAGGCCATATCAGCAGACAGCCGTAGTGTCTTTCCCACTCGGCAGGCATATAAAATCCGTCCCCGGCGGGCTTTGAGTGAAGTATTTTCATTAAAAAACCTTCCGTTTCCAAAATATAATAGTGACAAAGCTTGTAAAGTGTAGTATAATCATACTTGCATAAGCAAAAGAAAGGGAGAGATACATATGAGTGATGATTACAGACTCGATAAACTGTCCTGCGACATAGATATTCTCTTAGGGCTGAAGCTCAGCGTCAGGGATATAGTAAGCGTTCCCGACTATCCGATTGACTTCAGCGAGGAGGACATACCCTGTATATATAAAGACAACGAAAAAGCCGTAAAGGCTGCAAACTCCTCTGTGTTTCCGGGTATGCACATAGTACAAAAGGGCACTGAGCATTTACACTAATCTAAAAAAATTCAATACAAGCCCAAAGGCTGTACTTTTACGTCAAAAGTACAGCTTTTTTCAATTTGATAAGTAGCTCTGTTCTATACTCAGAGTCGGGCGGGCGTTCAGATCAGAGCCTGCCGTGTGTCCCGATAAAAACTCATAGTAGCCCTGAGATCCGACCATAGCCGCATTATCCCCGCACAGTGAAAGCGGAGGGTAGTAGCACTCATAGCCCTTTTTGTCACAGTAATCCTGTACCCTGCGCCTTAGCAGTCTGTTCGCGGACACTCCCCCGGCGAGCACGAGCTTTTTATAGCCGAGATCCTCTGCTGCTCTGAAGAAGTTTTCTGTCAGACTGTCTACAACGGCTTTTCGGAATGACGCCGCAAGGTCGTCTGTCGGCAGCTCTATACCCTTTTGTGATGCGTTATGTATCTGATTTATGACAGCCGTCTTCAGTCCCGAGAAGCTGTAGTCATAGGCACTGCCGTCGACCCTCGGGTGCGGCAGAGTAAAGCTCTGCGGATCGCCGTTTTCTGCGGCTTTATCGAGGAATATTCCGCCGGGGTACGGCATACCCATACTGCGCGCAGCCTTGTCAAATGCCTCGCCTGCTGCGTCGTCACGGGTACGTCCTATTACCTTCATATCGGTATAGTCCTTTACTTCTACTATATGGCTGTGGCCGCCTGATACAACAAGGCATAAAAACGGCGGCTCAAGCTCTGTATGCTGGGGATAGTTCGACGCTATATGGCTTCTGAGATGGTGTACCGGTATCAGCGGCTTTCCTGTTGCAAGAGCGAGTCCTTTTGCAAAGTTTACTCCTACAAGCAGCGCTCCTATCAGTCCCGGTGCATAGGTAACGGCTATTGCGTCTATATCGCAAAGTCCTGCCGACGCGTCCATCAGTGCCTGCTCTACTACACCGTTTATAGCCTCGCAGTGGCGGCGAGACGCTATCTCGGGCACCACTCCTCCGTACAGCCTGTGCTCGCTTATCTGAGTGGCAACGACAGAGGAGAGTATTTTTCTGCCGTCCTCTACGACGGCTGCCGCTGTTTCATCACAGGAGCTTTCTATAGATAAAATTCTCATACCTTTTCTTCCCTTTGTTCATCAAAAAGTTTTGTCATTATCAGCGCGTCCTCGGTCGGATCGCGGTAGTAGTTTTTTCTGAGTCCCATTTCGGTAAAGCCGAACTTTGTATAAAGAGACAGCGCCGCGCTGTTGGAGGGTCTTACTTCTAAGGATATAAAGTCGGCACCGTATTCTACGGCACAGCTGCACGCACGCCCTATAAGAGCCGTCGCCACACCGCGCCGCCTGTACTCGGGAAACACGGCGATATTCGACACAAAACAGCTTTCGCAGACTATAAATAGTCCTATATAACCTGCTACCCTGTCACCGTCAAGGGCAACGAAAAAGTGCGCCGTGTCATTGGTAAGCTCTTCCTCGAGACTTTTGTATGACCAGGGCTGTGAAAAGCATATTTTTTCAAGCTCGGCAACAGACTCTAAATGCTCTTTTTTAATTGGCTTCAGGATAAGGCTCATTGTCTTCACTTTCTTTCAGACTTCCTTCCTCTTCCTTTTTGAGAATATACCTGCAAAGCTCGTCAATAGCGTTCTCTATATATCTTCTGCAGCGGCGGTAGGTGATAAGGTCAGAGCCGAACGGATCCGGCACTCCTCCGCCGAGTATATATATCTTATTCTTCGGCACGCCTATATTCATCAGTGTTTCGGCGTGATAATTTGTCATAACCACAAAAATATCCGTTATATCCAGATCACGCTGGCGCAGGATACGCGGCTTGTGACCACTTATATCTATACCTATTTCGTTACACACGATAACAGCGTTTTTTGATACCGTGCTGTCATCGCAAAAGCCGAGTGCTGCACTGCTGAAAATACTTCTTATTCCGTATTCGACGGATCTCTCGGCATATATCGCCTTTGCCATAGGGCTGCGACATGTGTTTCCTGTGCATACAAATAATATATGCAGCATTTTTAATTCCCCCTGATATTTTTAAACCTTTGCTTCATACCACGTTTTTCCTATACCGGCGTCTGCCGTCAGCGGAACGGAAAGTGCTGCCGCATTCTGCATTTCCTCGCTGAGTATTTTTGCCGCCTTTTGTGCTTCGTTTTCGGGCGACTCTACTATAAGCTCGTCGTGTACCTGAAGAATAAGTCTTGACTTCATCTTTTCCTTTTTTAGTCTGTTATATACTCTTATCATAGCGATCTTTATTATATCCGCTGCTGTGCCCTGTATAGGCATATTTCTCGCTACTCTTTCACCAAAGGAGCGCGTAGTAAAGTTAGACGACAAAAGCTCGGGCAGATAGCGGCGTCTGCCAAACATTGTGGTGACATAGCCGTCCTTTTTTGCCTGCTCTACCGTCTGCTTCATATAATTATCAATACCCGAATAAAGCGCCAGATAGTCCTTTATATATTTATCGGCTTCCTTTCTGGTAACGCCTATGTCCTTTGACAGCGAAAAAGCACTTATCCCGTAAACTATACCGAAATTTACCGCCTTTGCGCGGCTTCTCATCTCGGAGGTCACAAATTCGTCGGGCATATCAAAGACCTTAGCGGCGGTAGAACGGTGTATATCCTGTCCTGTGATAAAAGCTTCGGTCATATTTTTATCGTCCGCAATATGTGCAAGAACTCTCAGCTCTATCTGTGAGTAGTCCGCGTCCACAAGCACGCAGCCGTGTTCAGCGGCAAAAAACTTGCGAAACTCTCTGCCGCGCTGTGTACGAACGGGTATATTCTGAAGATTCGGTTCCGTAGAGCTTATTCTGCCTGTTCTTGTTTCGGTCTGCCTGAAGCTGGTGTGTATTCTGCCATCGGGCTGTATGACCTTCAGCAGCCCGTCACAATACGTTGATTTCAGCTTTGTTACGGTCCTGTATTCAAGTATTTCATCAATGACCGGGTCATATCGTCTCAGCTCCTCTAAAACATCGGCGTTTGTCGAGTAGCCGCTTTTGGTTTTTTTCTTTGCAGGCAGCCCTAACTTTTCAAACAGGGCAACACCGAGCTGCTTTGGTGAGTTGATATTGAATTCATATCCTACTCTGTCATAAATTGATTTTTTGAGTCTCTCTGCGTCCTGCTGCAAATCGGCGCCGTACTTTGCTATGCTGTCGCTGTTTACTTTAAAGCCTGCGTTTTCCATGGACGCCAGCACCCGGGAGAGCGGCAGTTCTATATCGGAGAGAAGCTTTGACTGCTGCTTTTTTTCTATTTCCGAAACAAGTCTGTCCGCAAGCGGAGAAAATAGCGCCGTCTGACATTCTTTCTGACACGGCAGAGCCTGTATCTCATATTCCTTTGCGAGCATTGACACCGAATAGTCCGAGGAATTCGGGTTTAACAGATACGCAGCGAGAGACAGGTCAAATACTATATTGTCACACTCTATATCGTTTTTCTCCAGAACAGAATAAACAGCCTTTGAATCATCTGTTCTGAGCCTTATGGTGTTGTCCTCGAAAAGTCCACGGCAAAAATCCGAAAAGCCGTCCATAAAGCTGTTGAGCAGATAGACGCAGTCCCCGTCGCACAGCTCTATCTCGGAAAAGCTGTCCTTATTGAGCTTATCGACAGTAAAAAGTGCGTCTACTGTTTTTCCGTGAAGTCGTGGGAGCATTTCTGCAATATCGGGAGCACTGTCATAGTCGAGTGTTTTATGCGAGATTTGCTCTGTTTTTTCTGTTTTTATCGGGGCACCCGACAGCCCAAGCTTTTCTATCAGCTTGAACATTTCAAGTCTGCCGAGCAGTCGGGCCGCCTCGCCCTCGTCACGAGCAGACGGTATATAAGAGTCTATCTGTCTGTCTATAGGCGCCTCTGTAGATATTGTACCGAGCATACGGCTCATATAGGCACTGTCCCTGCCCTCTGTCAGCTTTTTCTTCATAGCCGGCTTTATATCCAGCTCCTCAAGGTGCTGATAGATATAGTCTAAATCGTGATATTTAGCTACAAGCTCCTTTGCGCCCTTTTCTCCTATACCCTTTACTCCTGGTATACAGTCAGAGGTATCCCCCTGTATAGCCTTTATATCTATCAGCTGAGCGGGAGCAACACCGTAGACCTCCATTATTTTTTCTTCGTCGTACAGTGTTACCTCCGGCTTGCCGAATTTTGTCGAAGCTATCCTGACCGTAACGGACGGCGACACCAGCTGAAGGCTGTCTCTGTCGCCTGTTGCTATAACACATTCATATCCCTTGTCGGTACACTCCTTTGCAAGCGTACCCAGGATATCGTCCGCTTCAAAGCCCTCACAGGTTACTATTTTATAGCCGAGAGCCTTTAGTATTTCCTTTAGCGGCTCCATCTGTGACGCAAGCTCGTCGGGCATACCGTGAC
>JAHKXX010000201.1 GCA_020627425.1 bacterium | reverse complement strand
ATACCTCATCACTGCAAGACCACACAGCAGGAGAGTTCTTTTGAGCCGCGCTGATTATCTGAGAAAGAGCGCTCAGCTTTTTGAGTATTGAGTCGGTGTCCTTGTAGCCCTTTATGCTGTTGTACTCCATCAGCGCTTTGTCATAGTACAGATCGTTATAGTCCGCGTTTGCAAGGTTATATGTACATTCCTTGGCTTTGGTCTCGGAGTCCTTGTAGCTTCCCAGGTACTTGTACAGCGAGAGTGCCTGTGAGTACTCCTTGTTTTTCATGTGCTTCTCGGCTTTTGTATAGATAAGCTCCTTTGTGTCCTCAAGCTTTTTTTCGGAGTCCTCATAGCCTGCGGTAGACTCATAAATATCGGCAGCCTCTGTATATTTGCCTGTTTTTACATATTCATCTGCCAGCTCATACATAGACTGAGTATAGCGCTGCTGAGAATCCGAGTAAGAACCGAGGCTTAAAAAAATATTTGCGGCTTGCTTTTTGGCGCTGCTGATATACAGATTTCCGGCTTTTTTGTATTTTGCATCGAGCAGCTTATCCTTGCTGTCGAGAAAATCACCAAGCTGCGAGTAAGCGGCGATAGCGCTGTCATAATTACCGTTTGATACCTCGTTGCCGGCATTTATATAGTTGATAAACGGCAGACCGAACACAACAAAGCCCGCGGCAAGAGCTATCAACAGAACACCCACTATAATAAGGGTCACAAGCTTTTTACTCATGCAGCCGCCCTTTTTCTTTTTCTGATTTTGTTTCTTGTATTCGTCCTGTCGTTTTTTTAGCTCGGCTATCTCCTTCGCTTTTTCCTGAGCAGCCTTTTTTTCGTATTCGCTGCGGTCAAAGACATTGTTCCTCTTGTTTTGTTCATATTTTTTCAGATACTCTACATCGGTGCACTGAAAAATGAAGTCGCGGTTTACGAGGCAGTCACAGCATTCCGTTTCACTGCCGAGGTTCAGTGTGCCGCAGGAGCAAAGCCAGAAGTTTTTTCCAAAGATCGGCTTAAAGATGAGATTTGTTGAGCTTACGCCGTTATTAGCGCAAATATTGAGAAAGGACTTGTTGTAGTCACCCTGATAGTTATACAGGTTTTTCTGCATAAGGCTCATATTGAACCTTGTTTCCTCGACGTTTGTCCATTCGGTACCTGAGGCAGTTGCTATATGGCGAAGTACAAATTCCACGTTTCTTGTACGCTGGTCGTTTATCCTGACGCCGTGATTGTAGCCAAACTCCGTATTTCTCTCGACAGCAAGTCCGCTGTATGTGACATTCCTTACCATATTTATCATATTGCGTGAGGAGTCGTAGCATATTATGTCAAATGTTGCAGAGCTTATCGGATCCGGCTGGACATTCATAAATTTTCCGTAGGCAAGAAGCCGGCTCTCGTCAATATCAAGCACAAGCTTCATAGAGCAAAGAACTATCGGAGAACCCTCGAACCAAAGATGTATATTACTTTCTTCGAGGGTCTTCAGCTTCTCTTCAGACACTATGTCACCTCCTCATTATTAATAATTTGTTAACACAATTTTAACACTTTTAATCATTAATGTCAAGCGGCGGAGTGCCTCGCGGCGCAGTGCCTGCGCTGTCAATTCGCGCACTGTAGTTGGTTATGTCCTCTACTTTCTTGGCGCGCGTACAAGTCGGGTTTATCTTCCCTCTACGTCCGCGCCGTGCCGCACAGGACGGCACTTGCCGCTGCTTTTAAGCGGCGGCAAGTGTATTTCTCTACTCTGCTAATTGTCTCCGGGAAAACAGTGCAGCGAGTATTACAGTAAAATTCCACATTCTAACCACTAATCACTAAAGTCGGTACACAAACTACAATAGACAAGTGTACTTGCCTTCAACATAAACCAGCACGAGCGCCGCCCTTTGCGGCGTGACGCGGACGGTACCGTAGAAAAAACCCAGCTTGAGACGGTGCTCTATAGTTGGCGGCAACAAGAGCTTGTCACGCTGCGGCGTGCCGTGCACGCCCTTGCCGCCGTGCGGCAAGAGAGAGTCGACACCGGCGGCACGCCGGACACGCCGCTTAGATTTTTTGTTTTATTGCTTTATCAATGGCTTCGGTGATTATTTTGAGGGTCTTTATGCGGGCGTATTTTTTGTCGTTAGATTCTATGATGTACCACGGCGCATTTTTTGTACATGTCTTTTTCAGCATGTCGTTTACCGCTGTTTCATATTCTGCCCACTTGTCGCGGTTACGCCAGTCCTCTTCGGTTATCTTCCAACGCTTCTCGGGGGTGTTTTGTCTTGCGGTAAAGCGCTCCAGCTGAGTCTCGGGGTCTATATGTATCCAGAATTTCAGCACTACCGCGCCCCACTCGGTCAGGTCGCGCTCAAACTCGTTTATCTCGTTATACGCCCGCTTCCACTCTTTTTCAGTGCAGAAGCCCTCTATACGCTCTACCATTACCCTGCCGTACCAAGTACGGTCAAACACGGTTACATGTCCGCTGCGCTGCAGCCTTGTCCAGAATCTCCACAGATAGTGGCGCGCTTTTTCGTGCGGCTCGGGGCTTGCTATCGGCTGCACCTCAAACCCTCTGGGGTCAAGCGGATATACTACACGACGTATATTACCGCCCTTGCCTGCTGCGTCCCAGCCCTCATAGCAGAGTATTACAGGTATTTTTTTGCGGTATATTATGTTGTGCTGAATACTCAGCTTGTTTTGCAGCCTTTTCAGCTCCTTGTCATAGTCCTTGTCGCTTATCGTCGGACTGAGGTCTACTTCGCTCAGCTTTGGCATTGACACCAGCGGAAAATCCTCATCAAACGGCTTTCCCGAATATCTGCCCTTCTCAAGAGCTGTGTTTATTTTATCTATCAGAAGTCTGAGTACATCACGGTTTGCCTGCTCGCGACTGTGACCGTTTATAACGTGCCATTTTTCATACTCACTCGTCTGCTTCATAAATTTTTCGTAATTTTCCGCAAAGCAGTCGTACATCTCGTTTTGCCACAGGTCGGTGTCGGTAGCCCTCCACGCTGTCTCGGGGTCGCTGCGAAGCGCCGACAGGTGCTTATACTGCTCCTTTTTATCTATATCTATAAAGATCTTCAGCAGCAGATATCCGTTATCTCTCAGCTGTCTTTCAAACTGATTGACAGAGCGTACCCATTTGTCCCACGTATCCTCACTTATCTCTCTGCCTACTATTTTGTGTACTGCTTCGTACATCCAGCCGGACTCATAAAAGGTCAGCTTTCCCTTTTCCGGCAGGGCAGAGGCATATGGGTACATAAACGGGTAGCGCCGATCTGATTCTCTCTGAGGGATACCGTGACTTACATAAAAGAATCTTGGGTCGATCTCACTGATAAGGTTCTTGATAAGGGTACCCTTGCCCGACGCACTCCAGCCCTCTATCAGAACCATAACGGGCAGACCTGCTTCCCTTAGCTTCGGCGGAAGAAGATCCATCTCGCAGCGCAGCTTTTTTATCTCTGCCTTCAGATCTTTTTTGTCCTCTGTTTTGGTTTCTTTCTTATTTTTTAGCATTTTATTCACCTCTCTGTCAAATATATCCAACGAAATATATACTACTTAATTATACCATTATCAACTAATAATATCAAGATATGTACAACTTTTTGTGTATCTTGGCGGCTCAGTGCCTGCGCGGTCGACTCTCTCTTGCCGCACGGCGGCAAGGGCTTGCACAGCACGCTGCAGCGTGGCAAGTCTTTGTTACCGCCGATTTTTTGGCACGCTGCGGAGTTGGGTTAATTGTCCCTCTTTTTTCGCGGTGCGGCACTCAGGGTGCCGCTTAGCGCTGGTTTAGAGTGGGGGCAATTATACTTCTCTACTCTACTTATTGTTTCCGATTGTCCATTCAGATTCATGGCCGTAGCACAGTATTTGCTGACTTTTTTCACTAAGTGTATCGTACCGCCTTACAAAACAAAAGCAGCCGTACACACGAACGTACAGCTGCTTAATATGCATAAAAAAGTGAATGTGCCGGTAACTGCCCTAAAAATGATACCGACACATCTACTGCAACCAATCCGGAAAAGGCCCGTTTCCTTTTCCGTCATGCACTACTATATTACAATAATACTAAATATTTGTCAATAACACAATAATGGCGGCGGAGTGCCTCCGGCGCGTGCTCGCGCTGAGCAATTCGCGCACTCTGATTGATGTTACCACCTACCTATCGGCACGCGTACGAGCGGGGTTT
>JAHKXX010000200.1 GCA_020627425.1 bacterium | reverse complement strand
TCTGTGGTTCCTCCGGTATACAGTTTCTTGAATTGCTTTACGCGAAGTTAGCACAAAGCTTCTCAAATTCCTCTAATGTCATATTAGCTTGCTCGCTGCCTGCTTATCTGTCAGCAAGCCTTTCTTTACCAGTCCGATAAGTGTCTTTCAGCGATATTTGCGGAGCGATCTCTTCATCACATGTATATACGATATATAGCTCCGGCTTCGGCAAATAAACTCTTTTTGTCGAATGCTCGCTCTGCTTTGTTTTGATAAGATCTCTGACATAAGCCTTCTTCTTTGTGTTCGTCTGATATTATTATACCGCTTTTTGACTCGTTATGCAATCATTTTTGGTGCTGTTGAAAGCTTTGCTTAGGGCAAGCAAAGTCAAGCCGTAGACTTGTTTGCGGTTATAAAAAGGAATGCAGCAATTACATTCCGGTATTTCAACCGCTGATTTAGTTTTTAAAATACCGGATGATTATATAAACAATTAATTGTTTGTGTAAAATCAATATTTTTTATAGAATAAAAGAAAAATGATCACGGAGGTACAAATTATGTTGAAAAAAGCGGTTTCCGGTATTCTGATCGCTGTACTGACAATAGACTTCTGGCGTTTGACATATCCTCTATGGGTGAACAGATAAGAACAGTAGGACTTCAGGTCGTACTTGAATATGTGTGGCAGCGTGTAATCAAAAACAGGAAGAACGGAATACGGACGTGGGTGTGGATAGATGAGTTCTCGATAATGTTTAACGACGGAGCCGGCAGATCAACACATAAGTCGGGTGAATTCTTTGCGAATGTCTACAAGCGTATCAGAGAATACGGCGGTGTTCCGACAGCACTGACACAGAATATTGCTGAGGTACTCGAATCGCCGCAAGCGAGAACAATGCTGAAAAATTCGGAGTTTGTCGTACTGCTGCAACAAAAGAAGGAAGACCTTGATATAATCTCTAAGCTCTGGGATCTGTCTCCGTCACAGCTTGTACACCTGAAAACCGGACAAAAGGGAAGTGGACTTATCATCTGCGGCAACAAGATAATACCATTCGATAAGCAAATACCCGGTAATAGTCTGATGTATAGGATATGTACAACGAAGTTTGACGATCTCAATTCGGATGCGGAGCCGAAACAATTATACTGAGTAAAAAACTCTTCGGGGAGGTGATCTTGTGTTTTGGTTTTGATAACTGCACCGATTAAAGATACTCTTAACTTGATTTCTGCAATTTTTCCGAAAAATAGCAATGATACCGCTTGATATTCTATCATAATTATGATAGAATAATGACAGAAAGGCGGTGCTTTTATGATACAGATCAGACCGGTATCAGATTTACGCAATAATTTTACAGATCTTGAAAAAGAAGTAAAGAGTGGACAGCCAATATTCCTGACGAAAAACGGCTATGGAACGATGGTGTTGCTCAGTATCGAGGAGTATTCAAAATTGACAGATCAGTTGGAAAGAAAATTCGATGAAGCCGATATTCAGGCTGCAAATACTGACATCAGATTATCACACGAAGAAGTTTTTGGAGATTTGAGGAACAAGATAAATGGATAAGGAATACAAACTACGATATTTACCTTTGTTCAAGGATGATTTAGAACAAACAATTCTGTATATTGCTGATGTACTGAAAAATCCAAACAGTGCAGAAAAGCTGCTTGATGATGTTGAAAATGAGATAAAAAAGCGACTTCAATATCCTTTGGCGTTTGAGCCGTACCACTCTATGCGGCAGCGTAAGCACGAATATTATAAAATACAAGTAGGAAACTTCTTTATTTTCTATGTTGTCATAGATGATGTAATGGAAGTCAGAAGATTTGTATATAGCAGGCGTGATCTTGACAATTTGCTTCCGTAGTTATTAAAACATAATACTTTTCAATAGCAAGTAAAGCTGCAATTCGCTTTGCTTGCTATTTTTTTGTCTGAAAACGAAAGGAGGATAGTAAATGGAATATAAAAAGTTTTCGATGAACAGCTTGACCAAGCAAAGAATGCCGATATTATTTCTTTTCTGTCGGGTTACTATGGTCTTGAATTCAAGAGGGCAGGCAAGTATTATCAATGCAAACAGCACAGCAGCCTTGTTGTCTATGCCGACCGCAAGGGTTTTGTATGGAACAGTAGGAATATCTCAGGCGGTGACACCATAGATTTTTTACGCAAGGTCGAGGGTAAGATATTTCCTGAAGCAGTCGAAACGATTATCGGTGAAGGTGCCGCCGTCATATATACTCCTGCACCAAAGTATAAAATAGCGGACCTACGCAAGGTCGGCGAGGAACAGTACGGTATAAAGTGGGAGGACAGCCTTTACGTCAGGAACAAAGGCTCCGAGTATGGCAGCAAGTACGGCGGCTGCGGATATTTTCCGCCTGTATCAACGCAGGATGTTGCACAGGGCAACGGAAAAGCGTTAAGGCAAGATTGTATTGACAGCTTTGAGTATTTAAAAGCACAACACCCGGCAGAATTTCCTTATGTATCATTCAAAATCGTAGTAGAGGATATAGGCGATAAGCCGTACAAATACTACGGTGACGGAAGAATTGAGTATGAACACGTATATTGGATATATCTACTCTATACGTAAGATAGAAGCAGTACTTAAAAAGTGCTGCTTTTCTTCTTGGAAAACTTAATAAAAATCCAAGCGGATAAGGTTTGTAAAGTCAGAGCAAGCCCTGTCCGCTTTTTATATATAAAAATAAAAACAGATATAAAAAATGGGGCTTCAAGCCCCATTAAATCAAACAATTTTTCTTATACCTTTATCGGAGGATGATCTAAAATTATGCACAAATAAGGCAAGAATATAATTCTTGCCTTATTTGTATGAGCGGAGGACAAGGGATTTGAACCCTCGCGCCGGTTTCCCGACCTACTCCCTTAGCAGGGGAGCCCCTTCACCACTTGGGTAATCCTCCATAGTGCCAAAGCCGTACCAAATATGAAATTGTGGCGGAGAGGATGGGATTC
>JAHKXX010000199.1 GCA_020627425.1 bacterium | reverse complement strand
TCAAAAGGTGGAAAAAAGCCAAGAAGGGCACATACAAAATCAAAGTCAAAATTTCCGCCAAGGGGAACAAGAATTATAAGTCAAAGACAATCACTAAAACGGTGAAAATCAAAATCAAATAATCATTCAGCGGAGACGGGCAACCGTCTCTGCTTTTATACCGAATAGCCAACAAAAACCGCCCGTGTCGCGATTTTCCGAAAGAGTAAGAAACGTACTCGATAAAGGAAAATAAATGCGACACGGGCGGTTCTTTGCGGTTTACAAAGCCTTGCGTTTGGTGTATTATTTAGTAAAATAAATCAGGATTTGGAGTGAAGTTATGAAAACCGCAATTGTTTATTATTCTTCCCATCACGGCAATACGAAAAAGCTGCTTGACGCGATTGCCGAAAGCAACGACGTAACACTAATTGATGTTACGAAATATAAAACCGCGGACATTTCTCAGTATGACAGGATTGGTTTTGCTTCGGGAATTTACTACGGTTCTTTTTCTAAGCAGCTTTTAGCTTTTGCGGAAGAAAATCTGCCAAAGGACAAGGCTGTGTTTTATATCGCTACCTACGGAACGAAAAGGCCGAGCTACTACAGAGCAATCAGTAAGATAGCTGAGTCAAAGGACTGTAAGGAAATAGACAGATACGGCTGCCTCGGTTTTGATACTTTCGGACCGTTCAAGCTTGTAGGCGGCATAGCCAAAGATCATCCGACAGAGGACGAGATAAACGGCGCGGTTCAATTTTACGAAAGCCTTAAATGATTTATAAGAACGCATTACGTTGAAGCGGGAGGTTGCGCTATGAAATTTGATTTTACAACTATTATGGATCGCAGAGGAAAGGACGCCCTTGCGGTTGACGCGATTGGCGCCTATGTAGGTTGGGCGACTGTTCCAACTAAACCTAAGGACGGTTTTTCGGTAATTCCAATGTGGGTTGCCGATATGAATTTCGCAACGGTGCCGACTATCCCGCAGGAGATTATCAAAAGAGCCGAGCATCCTGCATACGGTTATTATCTTCCGACGAATGAATATTACGATTCCATTATCCGTTGGCACAAGGAGCGTAACGGCGTAAGTGGTTTAACGAGGAAAAATATCGGTTATGAAAACGGCGTTCTCGGTTGTGTGAGTACGGCAATTCAGGCGTTTACCTCGCCCGGTGAAAAGATACTGTTGCATAGCCCGACATATATCGGCTTTACTCATGTCTTGGAAAACACAGGCAGAGTTGCAGAACTCAGTCCGCTTAAAAGGGACGAAAACGGTGTGTGGCGAATGGATTATGAGGATATGGACAGGCGGATACGAAAGAATAATATCCACCTTGTCATCCTTTGCAGTCCGCACAATCCCTGCGGCAGAGTATGGACGCGAGAAGAGCTCGAGCAGGCAATGGAGATTTTTAGGGAGAATCAATGTATCGTTATATCCGATGAGATATGGTCGGATATCCTTTTGAACGGTAATAAGCATATACCGACGCAAAGCATTTCCGAGGACGCGAAAAAACGCACGATAGCGGTTTACGCGCCGAGCAAGACCTTTAACCTTGCGGGGCTTATCGGCAGCTATCATATTGTTTACGACAAGTATCTACGCGACAGGATAAAAAGGCAGTCGGATATGACGCATTACAATTCAATGAATGTCCTGTCCATGCACGCGCTTATCGGAGCCTATAAGAACGAAGGACATCAATGGGTAGACGAGCTGTGTCAGGTGCTTTCCGAAAACATCAATTACGCCTGCAACATAATTCAAAACGAATTTGACGGTATCGAGGTAAGCAAGCCCGAGGGTACATATATGCTGTTCCTTCATTGTGAGGAATATTGCAAACATCATGATATGGCTATTGACGAGCTGATTCAGAAGGGCTGGGATGTCGGCGTAGCGTGGCAACAAGGCGCGCCTTTCCATGATCCATGGGGAATCCGTATGAATCTCGCTCTCCCGAATTCGCTTGTGATCGAGGCGTTTGACAGATTGAAAAAACATGTTTTTCATATTGTACAATGAATAATAAAGCATAGAAAGAGTTTAATTATGAAAAACCAGTATATTGGTGATATTGGCGATTACGGTAAATATGGATTACTGCGATTCCTTTCTCAAAATAATACCACTTAACCCATTCTACCTAAGCCTGACAGCCAATCCATGGCATAAGAGAAAAAAACAAAGAGGACTACAATCAGAGTCAATATCAAAATCAACAGCACGATAGTAACAATTGAAATGATAAGGCCTGTCAATGCAGTCGTGTTGTGATTCTTCTGCTTTTTGAGTGATATTGCTCCGAACACTAAAGCTGCAACAGAAAAAACAGCGGAACCAAAAGAAAAACATAGTCCTAAAATCGAAATATGAATAAACACGATTAAACAACAGCATAAGAAGGCTAAGCCTAGAATACTCAATACAAGAGAAACTATACCGAAAGCTTTAGTGATTTCTTTATTTTGATCCATATTGTTTCCTCACAATCTTGG
>JAHKXX010000198.1 GCA_020627425.1 bacterium | reverse complement strand
GTCTGGTTTTCTTCACGCGATGTGGTAAGAAACAAGCTGGTAATGGATATCATAAAAGCCTATGACAGTTATGGCGAGAAAAAGTAATACAGCCGAAAAGGATGTTTAAATTCTGTTGAAAGGGAAGGTTAGTATCATGGACAAGATAAAGGTAATAATAACAAATAAGCAGAAGGATGTAAAAATACCGACGGGACTCAGGATGCTCATCAGGCGGTGCTGCAACGCAGTGCTGAAGATGGAGGAATTTCAGGGCTCGGTAGAGGTCAGCGTTACACTTGTAAATAATGCTCAGATAAAGGAACTTAACTCTATTTACCGTAATAAGGACAGGGTAACGGATGTGCTTTCCTTCCCGATGGGTGAAAACGGAAAGTACGACGTAGACCCCACAAACGGAGCAAAGATACTCGGAGACATCGTAATATCTATGGAAACCGCGATAGAACAGGCTGATCGCTTTGGTCATTCACTCCAGCGCGAGGTGGGCTATCTTACGGCACATTCTATGCTTCATCTGCTTGGCTATGATCACGAGGATAACGGGCTGCAGAGGCTTCGTATGCGTGAAAAGGAAGAAAAGGTAATGACAATGCTTGGACTTCCAAGCTCCTCGAGCTACGTTATGAGGGATGAGGAGTAAATATGTCCTTCTTCAGAGGATTTAAATACGCGTGGCGCGGAATAATATTTTGTATAAAGAACGAGCGGAATATGAGGTTTCATACAGTGGCAGCACTGTATGTTCTCATTTTTGCACGTTTTTTTAATTTTACACGAGAGTCTCTGGCAGTCATAATGCTGACTATAGGCATTGTGATGGCACTTGAGGGAGTCAACACGGCAATAGAGGAGCTGTGCGACAAAGTAAGCCCCGAAAAAAATGAATTTATAAAGCACTGTAAGGACGCAGCCGCCGGAGCCGTGCTTATTGCCGCAATATTTGCGACTGTCGTAGGAATAATTCTGTTTGGGAATATTGACGGGCTGCTGACAATGTATAATTTCTATGTATCTCATCCGATAAATCTCTCGGTGCTGGTGCTGTCGGGAGTCGGTGCCGGCTTTTATGTAGCGCTCGGACCCGGGCGGATAAAATATATAATAACAAGAAATAAGGGAAGAAACAACGGAGGAAAGCGAAATGACAAAAAGTAAAGCCGGCTTTATCGCTATAGTCGGCAAGCCGAACGTAGGTAAGTCGTCAATACTGAACAGGCTTATAGGACAGAAAATAGCCATAGTATCCTCAAAGCCCCAGACCACCAGAACAAGAATAATGGGTGTTCTGACTGAAAGTGAAACTCAGCTTATATTTATAGATACCCCCGGACTTCACGAGCCGAGAAATAACCTTGATAAGTTTATGCTGCGCTCAATAAACGAGTCTGTAGCCGGAGTAGACGCGTGCCTGCTTGTGGTAGAGGCAGGGGGCAGTATAAGCGAAGAGGAGAAAAGGTTCTCAGAAAAATTCAGGGCTATGGGACTTCCGGCGATCCTTGCCATAAACAAGATAGATACCGTTGCCGACAAGACAAGGCTTGCCTCCCAGATAGCGGACTATAGTGGGCTGTATGAATTTGACTCCGTGGTTCCCTGCTCTGCACAGACAGGCAGCGGTATCGACATACTGAAAAAAGAACTGAAGGCTGTCGCTCCCGAGGGAGAGCATATGTTTGATGACGACACCCTTACCGATCAGCCCGAGAGAGTGCTTGCGGGCGAGATGATCAGAGAAAAGCTGCTGCGGCTGTTAAGCCGCGAGGTGCCCCATGGTACGGCTGTTTTTGTTGAAAAAATGCGCGAGCGCGGGGAGGGCGGCATAATAGACATCGACGCCGTAATATACTGCGAGCGGCAGAGCCACAAGGGTATAATAATCGGAAAACAAGGCGCTATGCTGAAAAAGATAGGTACCTATGCCCGTCAGGATATGGAAAAATTCTTTGATTGCAAGGTAAACCTGCAGCTGTGGGTAAAGGTCAGTGAGGACTGGAGAAACCGCGAGACTCTGCTTCGGAGCCTTGGCTATGATCAAAGAGATTTTGACGAATAAAACTACAAAAAATGATTATTTTTCCGCCGCAAAAAACCGCTAATAATTCGGCGCAGACTGAGTATAATAGTAAAAAGATATTTATACGGAGGTCAGAGCGATGGACGAGCTTAGCGCGTGGAAAAATTTTACGGAAACAGGCAGGGTCGAGGATTATCTCAGATACTGTGAGATAAAGCTGAAGGCAGGCGCACAGGGTTGCAAAACGGAGGAAAAGCATGAGAATATTCACGAACGGGCTGATACTGAAGGAGCAGACTATTTTTGAAAACGACAAGCTTCTTACCGTGTTTACTGCCTCAAGTGGGATCATACGCTGCTTTGCTAAGGGCGTAAAAAGAGTAAAAAACAAAAATGCCTCCGGACTGCAAACGCTTTGCTATTCCCGTCTCACCATTTATGAGGGACGGGATAAGTACATAATAGACGAGGCAGAGCCGATAGAGATTTTTTATGGGCTTCGCTCCGATCTCGGCAGGCTTGCTCTTGCACAGTATTTTTGCGAGCTGTCTATGCACACGGTGCCGGAAAACAGTCCGTCCGAGGATATCCTGTCACTTCTGCTCAATTCACTGTATGTTCTGGCAAATGACAAAAAACCACAGACAATGGTAAAGGCAGTGTTCGAGATGAGGTTTATATCCCTGTCGGGATATATGCCCGATATAGTCTGCTGTGACAGGTGTAAGTGCTATGAATCGGACACCATGCATTTTCTGCTGCAAGAGGGAAAGCTTTTGTGCGATAACTGCTACGACGGAGGCTATGACAGTCTGCCGCTGTCACGATCTGCACTCAGTGCCGTAAGATACTGTATATTATCCGAGCCAAAGAGGATATACTCCTTCTCTCTTACAGGAGAAGCACTGCATCAGTTTGCAGACTGTGCCGAGAGCTATGTACAGCGCCACACCGAGCACAGCTGTAAATCACTTGATTTTTACCGTAAAATGCAGGGAATGGGGTAGGCAATGGTGTCAACCTATGGTTTTAGGTTCGCTGCCTTACGGCAGCGAGGCACATTTTATCATAGCCGCTACAAAGGGAAGCCCTCTTTCCCAGGGCTTCCCCTCTCAAAAAACAGTCCACCGGACTGTTTTTTGATTCACCCCTTGCGGAGGGATCAGGAAAAGGAAGTTTCGCGCTCTGCGGAGCGCGACCAGAGACTCTGTCTCTGGACTCTGCCGCCTTTGTAAAGGCGGGCGAAACTTTTGTGTTTTTTCTTAGATTGACAGCATTACCTTAAGACAGAACCTTTGCAAAGTCTACACCGCTCATTGGCTTAAAGAAGTAGTAGCCCTGTATCATATCACAATCTGACTCGCGCAGGAAACTCAGCTGCATATCGTTCTCAACACCCTCGGCTATTACCGTTGCACCGAGAGCATGGGACAGCTCTATCGTAGATCTGATTATGGACTCGACCTTTTGAGTGCCTATTTTTCTTATAAAGCCCATATCAAGCTTTACCGTGTCGAACTCAAAGCTTTCAAGAGTAGACAGCGAGGACATTCCGCTGCCGTAGTCGTCAAGCATGATCCGAACGCCGCTGTTTTTCATGCTCTGCAGGAAATCCATAGCCTTGCTCTCAAGCTCGAAATATGCCGACTCGGTTATCTCGAGCTTTATAAGGGACGCAGGAATAACATGGTTATTTATCAGCCTGTTAAGTCTCTGGAGAAAGCCTGAATCATAAAAGTCCATTCTCGACAGGTTTATAGCACAGGGAACGATATTCTTCTTTGCAGCGTAGCGTTCCTTCAGGAAGTCTACCACGGTATCGACCATAAAGCTGTCGATATATGTTATCTTGCCCGATTTTTCAAATACGGGTACGAACTGACCCGGGGAGACCATTCCAAAAGCGTGGTGGTTCCACCGCACAAGAGCCTCGGCACTGCATATCTTGTTTGTACGGACATCTATAATGGGCTGATAGTACGCTATGAACTCCATATTCTTAACGGCATTCTCGAGATCTGACACAAGTTCTCTCTGGCGGACATAGTTTACCCTGATGTCGTCGTCATATATCTTGTAGTTGCCGTCTATAGTGTCAAGCATCAGCTTTTCGGCGATTCTTGCGCGATCCGCCATATGGCTGACGGCTACCTCTTTGCTGCTTATGTTATATATACCGCACCTGATATTATAGACATAGCTGCGGTTGTCGTAAATATGCACCTGCTTGCAGAGCCTGTTAAAATTCTCCTCGGTCAGCATACTGTCGCGGGCTATAAATACAAAGTGGTCGCTCTCGAACCTGCCGAGTACAAGGGGATCGAGTATCCTCCTTATCTGATCTCTGACGGAGAATATCGCCATATCGCCGCCCTGCTCGCCGAATATCTCGTTTATCGCCTTGAAGCCCTTTATGTTGGTATATACCAGAGAATAGCCCTCGCTGAGGTCAAGCTTTTTTATCAGTCTCGCGGCTGCGTAGATAAAGCCTATTCTGCCGTATTCATCCGTCATCCAGTCGCGGTCGAGCACTGCCGATATATCCAGCACCGTCAGCAGCAGTCTTTTCGGGTCGTGGTTTATCTTTCTGACACGAAACGCCTCTGCATAGCGCCCGGAGTCAATATCAAAATGAATAGTACGGACAAAGCTGCCCATTTCCTTTATTTCTTTGGTTACAAACTGAAGCTCGCACTGCTCGAGAAAGACCTCTCTCTCGTCATGTACCAGAAGTGTTTTTGCAAGCAACGAGCAAAAGCCGCTGTAGTCGTGACAGTTGCCCTTATGGATATTGTGCTGGAGGAACAGCGGTCCCAGATGTATAACCCTGAAGGTATTTTTGTTAAGATCAATCTCTGCTACGAAATTGTAGCCGTTTTTCATAACAGTCTCAAATGTCTCGCGCTCTATCTTGTTTTCCTGCTCTATATCCGCGTCGGTTATCGGACGGATATTTCCGTTTTCCATGATCTCGCCGTCACCGTAGAAGCTGATAACGCCGTCCGCTATGACAAAATAGCTGCCGTCCGGTACAAGGTAAAGCCTGTTATTATTACTGTCGGGGGCTATTATCTCCTCCATAAAGTCCATACCGTCAAGCTCTACGGTTTTCATAAACTGACTGTGCGGCACCATATTTATATTGGTCAGCCCCAGTCCGGTAGTATGACGGCAAAAGTCGGGGTCGCTCGCCTCTCCTTCAAGCTCCGGCATCAGGTATACGCTTTTTGCGCTGTTTACAGAGCCGGCGCTGAGAGTTATCACAAGACCCTCGTAGCTCCCTATAAGCTCCGGCAGGTCGCTGTCCTTCATAAATATGTTTTCAGTCGGAGCATGTCCTCCGGAAACATACAGAGCGTCCGACCAACGGAGCAGCTCTTCAAGCGTCTCTGTACTGCGGTGATCAAACACCCTGACCTCTTCTATTGTAAGACCCGACAGGGTAAAACAATCGTACATCTGTTTTGCTACTCTGTCGGACATAGCATAGTCATCCGGATCGCTTGAAAAAACCAGAAGCCTTGTGTTTTCCTTCCAGTATTTTTTTATATTGTCAACAAAGCCGTTATCATTTACGATCGGCAGCGGTCTGTATTCATTCTCGGGTGCCTGATAATCTACAAAACTGCTTGTAAGAAAGACTACCATAATAATTCCTCCCCTTTTAAAAAACGAAGAAAAATTCATATACATTTTTATTGTATCATATAACTTTTGTTCTGTTAAGTAGGTATTCTTACTTTTATTAAAAATACTGTTATATTTGTTTAAAATAACAAATAATTGGAAATTTTCTGGATAAGTTTACTTCAATTTATCTTTATTTTATCACTACATAAAAAGAATCACAGTAAAAGCCTCATAAGTTTTTACTGTGATCCTCGATCATTATAAGAGCCGTTCCGGAGTGAACGGTTACTTTTGTACTATCAGAGACAATTTCGTTGCTTACTCCCAGAGGAAACTCAGAGCTGAGTATTCCGTGACGAAGTTCGTATTTAAAGCCGACAAGCGTTACGCAGCACTCATTGCAGCCAAACGGGAAGATAGAAAAAATGCTGCCTTTTTTGTTGTTGATACTTATTTCTCCGCTTATCACAGATATTTCGGTATCGCCGTCAATTATCTCAGCCTTAGCGCCGCGGTTATGAAGGTAGAGCAGCGTACAGAGATTTGCATAGCTGTGATCCTCTCTTCCGCCTGTCATACCAAGCAGCAGAAAGCTGCGATAGCCGCGCAGAAGACAGAGCTTTACACAGTACATAGTGTCGGTATCGTCCTTCTCGCACGGCAGGGCTATCAGCTCAGTATCCGTCTCCTGCGGCAGTGCACAGGAGTCGAAGTCGCCGACTATCAGATCCGGCGATATACCGGCTTTTTGTGCATAGACATAGCCGCCGTCGGCGCACACTATATAGTCGTCCTTGCTTATCCTGTCTTTTATGGTATTTATGTCAGAATCAGGCGACGCGCCGATTATAACACATCTGTTCATTATTTATCTTCTCTCCGTATTTTCCTTTATCTCATTATAAACGGCAACATAGCTGTTGTGGCGCGACTGTGCTATTTTGCCGTCATTCACTGCCTGTAGTACGGCGCAGCCCTTTTCGCACAGGTGGGCGCAGCCGGTAAAACGGCAATCCGTGATATAGTCAGAAAACTCCGGAAAGCATAGCTCAGCGTTTTCCTTTTTGTCAAGACCGTACCGCACAAGGTCTATCGTGGAAAAGCCCGGGGTATCGGCTATATACCCGCCTGCATATTTATACAGCTCGCTGTGGCGCGTGGTGTGTCTGCCGCGTCCGAGTTTACGGCTTATTTCACCGGTCTTAAGGGACAGCTCCGGAAAAAGGGAATTGAGCAGCGTAGACTTGCCTACACCGGTGTTGCCGATAAAGGCGCTTATTTTTCCGGGTATAAGAGACAGCAGCTCGCTGTTGCCCCTGTCGTCCTCCCTTGTGTGTATTATGGTTTTAAAGCCGGCGCTTTTATAGACAGATGCAAGCTCGTCTATATCCCCCAGATCGGACTTTGTAAAAACTATTACCGGCTCTATAGACAGACCCACAGCAATAGCAGTCAGCTTGTCTATTATCAGCGGTACAGGCGTCGGCTCGGACACAGACGACACAATAAACAACCTGTCAAGATTCGCAACAGGCGGTCTTGTCAGAAAGCTTTTTCGCTCATATATTTTCTCTACCGTACCCGTTTTGTCATCGGCTGTACTAATATCCACTCTGTCTCCGACAGCCGGAGATATACCGCTTTTACGGAAATTCCGCGCCTTACATTCATATAGCACATCAGCGGCTTCAACATAATAGAAGCCGCTGATCGCCTTAACAATCAATCCTGTTAAATTACTCATAGTGTTTATATTATTCTTCCGTGTTTTCCTCGATGTACTCCTCGCTTGATTCCTCAACCGGCTCCTCGCTCGATTCTTCTATCGGCTCCTCGGAGGACTCTTCATACGGCTCCTCGGAGGACTCTTCAATCGGCTCCTCACTCGGCTCCTCAGAAGGCTCCTCGCTGCTCTCCTCGCCCGGATCTTTTAACTGATATGCAGTATTCAGATATGTTCTCGATACGGTGTGGTTCTTGAAGTCAAACAGGAAGGTCTCGTACTTGACTCCGTCAATATTTACATTAACGGTCTTTTGCAGGTTTGCTGCGCCCTTCGGGTCAAGCTCTATTATCTTTGTGTATCCGTTATACGGTACGCCCGAGGACTCATCTACCTTCTGACCGTCAACAAAGATAGTAACGGTAATGGTAGCGTGCTCATCCTGCGGCAGATCTATAGTCTGCTGAAGTGATTTATAAAGCAGGCTTCCGTCGCTGACCTGAATGGTTATCAAAGAGCCCTTTGTAAGGCTGGTTCCTGCAAGGGGTGAAGTACAGATAACTGTTCCGCTCTCTAACTTGCCGGGGACTGTCTGCTGCTCTGTAGTAAAGCCCTGAGCCTCAAGCTCTGCCTTTGCCTGCTCATAGCTCTCTCCGCGTACATCGGGGACTACAGCCTGCTCCGCAGGAGGTCCGTCGCTGACTATCAGAGTGATAACGGTGCCTATCTCCTGGCTTGTTCCTTCCTGGGGTGAGCACTCTATTACGGTACCCTGTGCTACCGTTGTGCTGTTTACGCGCTGTACGTCATAGTTAAAGTACTTTGTCTGAAGCTTTCCTATAGCTTCCTGCTCGGTATAGTTCTTTACCTTCGGCACCTCGGTTGTGGTCTCGGTACTGTTTATGGTAAGCTTTATGACTGCGTTTTCCTTTATCTGCTTTGAGCCTGCCTCGGGATCCTGAGAAAGCACCTCGTTGACGCGCTTTGAGTCGTCATACTTTGTGGGGCTGAGCTCGAATTTAAACTTGTAGTCCTTGTTTGCCTTTATATCGTCATACATCTGTCCGACAAAGTTCGGAACATCCACACTGGGTATCTCGTTTGTTCTGACAGCGTTCTGTACTACCATGACCACCAGAACTATAAGTGACACTATAACAAGCATAGAAACTATTATAGTTGCCCACTTTACGGCACTTCTGCCCTTGCCGGAGGACACTGCGTCGTCCTCTACTACATACTCGTCCTCATATACCGGCTCGGGGACTGAGGACTGTACGGTGT
>JAHKXX010000197.1 GCA_020627425.1 bacterium | reverse complement strand
TCATGGATTCATAATTGCAGTCGATCACAGCCAGGTTTTTTACTACTCCGTTTTCACCGATCTCTCCGAACAGGGCTCCCTGATCCTTGATGTCGATATTCAGACCGAGGATACAATATCCCTTGCCGTCGAAGGTGCCGTTAAAGGGAGCGCCGTCAGTACCGATACCCTGTGTCCATTTGCTGTCATCGGGAGCTGTAATATTGTTTTCAAGCCATACATTTGCATTTCCGTATTCGGCATTGTTGCTGTTTACGTTACTTGCAAATTCTACAAGCTCCTCATAGGTGCTGATACCCTTTTTAACTGGTTCAACAGGCAGGGTCATCTCTTCAAACGAGGGAACGATAAGGATATCTTCATCAGCTACCGGGCATATGACAGTACCGTCACCGATAGCAAGCTCCGTTTCATTACCGGAGGTCTGACCAATTGCTTTTATGGTTTTAAGAACGTGTTTTTCATCTGTCGTATAGCGGATAACTACCTCAGTATTCTGATCAGCGGTAATGGGATCGGATGCTCCCGTGCTGTCAAAGGTAAGGTATGAGGTTGCTATTCCGTTTTCGTCATAGATGAATTTATCAGTGTCAATACTTATGCTTACTTTTTCCGGTTTCGGCTGGGGTGCTTTACCGTCCGGATAGTTTGAATAGCGGTTTTCAGCTTCGACAAAGTATATCGTGCCTCTTGTTTTGTCGGGGAGGGGATAGTTATCGGGTGTTTCGCCGTTGTCGATATTCTGATACCAGACCTGTGTGCCGTCTGTTACATTGTGGTTGAGCTTGTATCCGATTTCTCCGGAGCTGAACCTTTCGGCTTTAGCGGCGCTTAAGTCGCTGTTGTTTTCATCTGTATCTCCCAGGTGATAACAGTTGCTGAGCTTTGTCTTTGCTGATGATGATGCCGTAATATCTCCCGCATCATCATAGGATGATACATTGCCGTAGTTATAGCAGTCAGAAAGGCTGTTTTCTCCCATCTCAATAACACCGCCGATACCGCCTGCTTTACCGTTTCTGACATTTATTGTACCGATGTTTGCACAATCTTTTATCACGTTGTTATTGCCTATATCACCGAAAATTCCGCCTATCCATCTCTGTTCTCCATCGGTGCTTTCGATGCTGCCTGCAAATACACAACGCTGTATGTTCATGGAGCCCATTCCGACGCCAACGATACCACCGATCAGTTCTGCGTTGTTTACATTGTTTGTGAATTCAAGATAGCTTGTGACATCCGATATCTCGGAGCCGACTCCTGCGTATGCCACAATAGCGAGCATAGTATCTTCGTCCAATAATTCATCTTCAGTCAATACAAACTTACCTTTGACAGTAAGATTTTTAAGTCTGCAATAAGACATACCGAAGATACCCCAATGATTATATGTTCCGTCTGAGAAGAAGTTTTTGATGGTATGACCCTGACCATCGAAGGAGCCTGTGTATCTGTCCTCACTTGCAGCGACAGCTCCGCTGGTAAATTTGCCGATATTGGTGAACATTCTGTTTTCCAGATCAATATCATCCACAAGTACCGCATTCGCATCGGTATCACGGGTATCAAATACTGCGTGGTCGTGCTCATCATTTACAAGAGCAGCATACCACAGGAAATTACCTGCGTTACCTATTTCGTAATTACCGTCGCTGTTCAGTACAGCGGGCTGGTAATCGCCGCATGCTGAGCAGATTCCGTTTACGTAGTCGTGGATCTCGGTTTCACTCTGAGTGAAGTTAATTTCAACATTACGGTCCGGCATAACAAAGCTGTATATGTTATCCGATACCTTGGTTATGCTAAGCTTCTCTCCCTCGGCGTCCAGAACGCTGAGGACATCATGACAGTCATTCTTTTCAAATCTGAATCTGACTTCGGAGCCTTTTTCTTTGTGTATGGTCAGATCACTCTGCACATTATTGCTTTCATCAACAAACCTGATACGCCCACTGCTGCTCTCTGCAATAGAGGCGGTGTATACCTCGGCAGACAGCTCGACACTATATGACGGCATGATAAAGCTGTAGGTTTTATCGGAAAGCGCAGTATAGGCGATGTCTCGGCCTGTACTGTCCTTAATGGTGATCTTCTTGAAGTCAGAGGTGAATCTGACCTCGTCTCCTACAGATATCTGAAGTGAGTTTACATTGCAGGGATTGCCTTCACTGTCAATAAAGCCAATCGCATCGGTACTGTCTTCCCTGATGGACGCGGTATATTTGTTCATATCCATCTTTTCGCTGACAGCCTCGACTACAACGTTGCCATCGGGCATTTTAAAGCTCATGGTCTCGTCGTCTGTCTTGCAGGAAAGATATTCGCGGTTCGTGTAATCGCTTATGGTCACCTTGCTGAGGCAGTATCCGTTTGACGTACTTACCTTCAGCTTTACGGTCTCACCGGTTTCGTAGGAACGGACATCGGTCGTTTCATCGACCGTGCCTGTGCTGTTTATAAAGCTGAGGCTTGAATGTTCATCGGAAGAAAGCTCTACAGTATAGGCTTCTTCGTACACTGCCCTGACTGTCACATCCGTATCGGGCATTGTAAAGCTGAAAAGCTTTTGTCCGTGCACCGGACTGTATGAGGACATATCCTCGGGTGAAGCGGTATATTGATTTCCTGCGGAGTCCTTGACTTCAATGCCGGTGCATTTATACCCTGTGAAGGAAACAACGGATACGGATATAGGATCTCCTGTATTTGCCTGTATGGTTTTCTCACCGGACATATTGCCGAAGGTGAGTATACCGCCGTCTGCGTCATAGTATTTAGTTGCGTCAACGACGCTTTCACTTTCTTCGAGGGTAGCACTGTGAATTTTTGTTGGCACGTCGGCAAGCTCCATAACAACGGAACCGTCACGGAACGGAACGTTGATCTTGAAGGTATAATAGCCGTCAGTGTCGGGATATATGCCGCAGTCGCTTCTGTAAAGTGCGTCGTCCTCGCTGATGTACTGCGTGAGTGTGCCCTTGCTGTGATCCTCGTCATAAACGAACCGATCGCAAAGGCGCAGGTTCTTTATGTATTTGCCGTCATTGGGTTTTACTCTGAGCGTGATAGTTCCGCCGGATTTCAATACATTTCTGCCGCTCTGAGCAGATACGGCATTGCCCTTATAATCCACTGCGGAATACTGGAACTCTGCGGCCTCGGCTGCCGGCTGACCGCCGGGCGTCAGATATACAGCGACCTGCGGTTCACCGGTATAGAAAATGCTCGTTTCCTCATTCTTTATATCATCGATACCGTCCTCCATGTCAAACAGGCTTTCACTCATATTTGAACCTTTTTTGAGAGACGTGATGTTGTAGAATTTCATATCTATGTCCCAGTTGCCTATATAACCATTGCCTTTATAATCCCATTCATAGTTTTTGCTTAGTGCATACGGATTGCTTGAATCCATCTTCGGAAGATCATTTGTAATACCGTGTTCTTTCAGATACTCTGCAAAATTACACAGCTTGCTTTCGGTGGTAAATACTTTTTCAAAAGCCTTTGTATTTACAAGACCGTTCAGCTGGTTTGTGCTTGACAGAGGATTCCAGCCGGTCGGAGAAGAGGAAGCTGTCCTCATAAGATTATAATAATCGCATGAGTAGCCGGTACACTTATTGTTATAGAAGGGGAACGTATTGACCCTGTATTTGAATGCATAGTAAGAAAGGTCTTTTATCTGTACTGCCGGCTGAGAGCTGTTTGTTTTTCTCAGAGCATAGGCAGTTGTCGAGCCGTAGGGGCGAAGCTGATAAGCCTGCATCCTGGTGCTTGTCTTTGATTTAGTGCTTGTCTGCACGTCGCTCCACGCCTTGCCGTTTGTCTGCAGGGAGCCTTCTATGCTGTCTTTGATATTATCATAATGTATAGTGGTGTTTATGTCATACCCTCTCATGATACCGGAGAGCTTGCTGTCATAGTCGTCTATCATCTGTACAAGCGCACGATTGATGATATAGCTTGCCTTGTCATAATCCTTCCAGAGGTTATCGACCATTCTTTGCTTGTCTCTTTCGGTGGTAATGCCCTCGGCATTACCCTCGTATATGCGCTGGGCTGCATAGGACACATAGAGACTGTATGCTTCCAGATAGTTTGACGCAATACCTGCGGCATAGCTGAACTGAGCCGACATATCACCATATACCTCGTGGTCAAAGGCGTCGGAATACATGATCGAATCGTAATAGTAATCTATCATGGAGGGACCATTGCTTCTTGATCCCCATCCGTCTTTGTTATCTATGGCAATATTATTTGAGATATTGTCATCAACATTATAGGTCGGCGAATATGCACTGATAATTGACGCTATACCTGTCACATCGTCCGAAAAATTAAACTGCAGCCCCGTGTGGGTAGTAATGCCGTTGGCTGTTTCGTATATGGAATTCAGTGAATCGTAAGCAAGCCGTAAGTCGTTGATCGACTGAGGATCATTGAGATCGACTGCCTGCGCCTTGTTATTGAAATCCTCGAACAGCGATATAACTTTGACATATCTGTCATTGATATCGGAAAGCTCTTTTTTCTTTGCGGTATAATTATCCTTCAGATTTTGCTCCGTGACCGCGTCGAGCTTTGCCGTCAGAACATTTTGATTGTTCTCCATCATTGCAGAGATTTTGTCCAGCTTTGCGTTCATCTCTGCGCACATCTTTTTGATGTCCGCAAGTGTGTTGGACATAGGACTTCCAAGAAACTTTTTTGTCGTGGTAAGAATTGTAGCGATCGTTTCGTTTTCCGCATGCGCCGCTGCGGAGCCTATGGCACGCATAGTGCCTCTTTCAATGTACTCAAGTGCGATGGCGCTCCATCTTCCCGTGATGAGATTTGCCACCGTACCTGCATTTGCTGTCAGCGATGTCCTTGCCGGCAGAATAAACATCATTACAGACAAGGATAAGGCCGTGATCAGACTGAGGGCTTTTTTGCCCATCCGACTGACTTTTGGTTTCATAATTGATCACTCCTTTAATAATGAATCTGTATATATTCTAAAATAATCTCTTGATGAGAACAAGGGGAATGGGATAAACGGTCATTTTTTGGGACGAATGGTTATTTGCAATGACACATAGAAAGGTTTATAATGAGTATGGAAGTATAAGGAACTGTTCATCAATAACTTTTTTATTTCTTTACAGTTCCTAAGGAAGTGATAATATGAAAAGTCTGAAAAACAATGCCTTGTTTTTGCTGTACACGGCAACACTCGGCGTAATAGTCGGTGCGATAGTCTGGTCATTTCTGAAGGTGATGAACCTTGGAATCGAATTGTTGTGGGACTTTATCCCGTCAAGAATAAGCTTTCCGCTGTATACGCTTTGTGTCTGCACTGTCGGCGGACTGCTTATAGGACTATGGAAGAAGAAAACCGGTGATTATCCCGAGGAGCTTCAGGTCGTTCTCGGAGGCGTCAAAAAAACAGGGCGATATCCCTATAAAAATGTTTTTTTCATTATTGTTTCCGCCCTGCTTCCCCTTCTGATAGGAGCAAGCATAGGACCCGAGGCAGGACTTACCGGCATAATTGCAGGACTTTGCACTTGGGTAGGGGACAAGCTTAAAAAATTCAAAAAGGAAACGGACGAGCTGACGGCAATAGGTATGAGCGCAACTCTCGGCACTATATTCCGTTCGCCGATGTTCGGCTTTATTGAGCCTATAGAATCCGAAAAGGATACAACACTTCCGAGAACCTCAAAGATAGTCCTCTATCTTACGGCTATTCTCAGCTCGCTTGGAATTTTTCTTCTGCTCAACAGGCTTACAGGAACGTCATCGGGTATGGAGAGTATGAAGTTTGACGGGATCCCGATAGAACAATATCTGTACGGTGTTCCCCTTGCACTTATCGGGGTCATAGCAGGTTATCTGTTTTTCTCCTTCAAAAAGCTGACATCCCTGCTTGAAGGGAGACTGAAACGCTTTGTAATACTTCGTGGTGTATGCGGCGGTCTGCTTCTGGGGCTTTGCGGTACATTCATTCCGCTGACAATGTTTTCCGGTGAGCATCAGATCACTATCGTCACAGCACAAGCCGGAACTATCGGTGCTACTATGCTTCTGATAATTGCTGTAGTAAAGCTGTTTCTTACAAACATCTGTATTGATTCGGGACTAAAGGGCGGTCATTTCTTTCCGGTGATTTTCTGCGGAATATGTATCGGCTGTGCAATGAGCAGCTTTATCGGGATAGATATGGTATTCTGCTGTTCTGCCGTAACTGCTGCACTTGTCGGGCATACGCTTAAAAAACCCCTTGCAACAGTTTTACTTCTTATGATAGTATTTCCCGTGAGACTTGTACCGATAATGCTTTTTGCTGCCGTCGTAGCAGCATTTATTCCGACGCCGAAGCTTTTATTATCAAAAGAAAACCAAGGAGAAAAGCATGAAAATAGCGATCGTTGATGATAACCGTCAGGAAATTGAGCTGCTGAAAAAGTATATACAAGGCTGGTCACAGCAAAACGGAATGCAGACGACTGTTACCCTCTTTGACAGCGGCGAGGCTTTTACAGAGGAATATGACAAAAACAGATTCGACATAGTTTTTATGGATATTATGATGGACGGGCAGAACGGTATTGAAACAGCAAGATCCCTGCGAAGAACCAGTATTGATACCCTGCTTGTATTTATAACTTCAAGTAAGGAATTTATGGCTCAGGCATTTCCGTGCCATACATTTGATTATATCATCAAGCCTTATACAAAGGAACGGATAATGCAGGTGCTTGATGAAGCAAGGACTGCACTCGGAAAACGCGGTGGAGTGATAGACATATCCGGGAATAAATTTCTCCTTGACGAGATATTTTACATATATTCCAATCTGAACTACTGCGATATATATACAAAATCAGCGCTGAGAAAGGTGCGGATATCCTTTAACGAGCTTTCTCAGACTCTCCTTTCATATCCGTCGTTCTTTATTGCAGGAAGAGGAGTAATAGTAAATTTTGAAAACATATCGCACATAAGCGAACAGGAATGTGTGACGGTGAGCGGAGACAGGGTACCCGTCAGCAGAAGAAAAATAAGAGAGACTAAACAGGCTTTTTATGACTGGCAATTCAGGAAAATGCTTTCAGAGGTATAGCTATGAATGATCTGCTGTTTTACATTTTTGATTATGCTGTTGTCATTCCGGCTGCAATTATGTGTATGCTGCCCGTACTGAAATACAGCAGGCTTAAAGTGAGTGTGCTCATACCGTCTGTTATCGGTGCTGCGGCTGTAGCTTCGGTAATTATGGGCATTTTGGAGCAGCTTTTTGGTATAGATCCGAATACACCGCTGTTCATCTTCCTTATACCTGCGCTTGTATTGTATCTTTCAGCGTTTAATACCAATAAGCTGAAGCTGTTATTTATTTTTATCAGCAATATGGCATTATTTTCATTTGGAGGCCTTTTAACACATATAATTCATTCATATGCTTCTCCGGATAATACGCTGTACCTTGAGCTTACGGCAAAATGGGTGATTTCTCTTGCATTTTTAGCGGTAGAATCATTATTCATCCGGCAG
>JAHKXX010000196.1 GCA_020627425.1 bacterium | reverse complement strand
GTCATAATGCGTACCATATATGATGTTATAATGACAAATAGATACTATATTTAAAGTTTGTTCTATATTGCAAATTATAATTATTTTTATATTTTTTGGTTTTTTATTTGTTTTTTTGTATTTATATGTTATAATGGGTTTTATTGATATTATTTTCAGAGGTGTATAAGAGTTGGAAAAAACAAACAAAGGCAGCTTTTCCAGCCGTATGGGTTTTATACTCGCCGCGGCCGGGTCTGCCGTAGGACTGGGAAACATCTGGCGTTTTCCGTATCTTGCCGCTAAATACGGCGGAGGAATGTTTTTGCTTGTATATCTGATACTTGCAGTTACATTCGGCTTTTCACTGATGGTAACAGAGATAGCTATCGGCAGAAAAACAGGCAAAAGTCCTCTGTATGCTTACGGAGCCCTGAACAAGCGATTCAAGCTGTTAGGGTTACTTTCGTCGGCTGTGCCGATAATCATTTTCCCGTACTATTGCGTAATCGGTGGCTGGGTTACCAAATACCTTACCGTATACATTGCGGGTCAGGGAGCAGACGCCGCTGTTTCCACAATAAAGGACGCTCAGGGTAATGTTACTACTCTCGGCTATTTTGACGGCTTTATATCAGATACATGGACGCCGCTCATCTTCTTTGCCATATTCATAATACTTACCGCTGTAGTTGTAATGCTCGGCGTGCAGAACGGCATAGAGCGTATAAGTAAGATAATGATGCCTGTACTCATAGTACTCTCTATAGGTCTCAGTATCTATAGCCTTACTCTGCCGGGCGCTATGGACGGCTTCCTGTATTATATTACCCCGAATTTTGAGAATTTCTCCTTTGAAACGGTAATTGCCGCTATGGGACAGCTTTTCTATTCGATGTCACTCGCTATGGGTATTATGATCACCTATGGCTCCTATATGAGGAAGGACGACAACATAGAGAAGTCCACCCGTCATATAGAGATATTCGATACAGGAATAGCGTTCTTAGCAGGTATGATGATCATTCCGGCGGTATTTGCTTTTCAGGGAGGAGATCGGTCTGCTCTTAACGCAGGACCTTCTCTTATGTTCGTTACTCTGCCGAAGGTATTCAATTCCTTCCCGGGAGGAAATATACTCGGTTTTGCGTTCTTCCTTCTGGTATTGTTTGCCGCACTAACCTCGGCTATCTCTCTTATGGAAACCATTGTTTCGATAGTTATGGAAAAGACAGGCTGGGGAAGAATAAAGGTCAGCATCATAGTTCTCATTATGGCTGTAATAATCGGTGTACCATCGTCTCTCGGCTTTGGTGTACTGTCGGGGATAACTCCCCTCGGCAAGGACATACTCAGTTTCTTCGATTATATCAGCAACAATATAATGATGCCCATAGTAGCGCTGCTGACTGCTATACTTGTCGGTTTTGTTGTAAAGCCGCAGGCGATCATAGACGAGGTAGAGCAGAACGGACAAAAATTCAAGGTAAAGAAGCTTTATATAGTTATGATAAAGTTCATTGTGCCTGTTTGTATGCTGCTTATACTTATCGCGCCCTTCTTCGGACTGGGACAGTAAGGATGTATTTATCAAGCTTTCATAGATAATAAAAAGGGATACGAGCCTGTATAGTTCGTATCCCTTAAATTAAAGCGCAAAAAAAGACGGGAAAAACATCTCCCGTCTTATCAAAATCTATGTAATCCCACCACAAAGCGAGCCGCGTCCTTACAGAACTCAGCTGCCCGAGTTTTCGTTTTCAGTAACAAACTGTTTTGCAAGATTCATTACTTCTTTTCTCTGCTTTGGAGTCAGATTTCTGACAACAAAGAGAAGCTCTACCTCATATTTAGTGGTTGCATGTGTACGATATTTAGAGCTGTCCTCATCATCTGCCGGACCCGAATGAATGTCGGCAATAGCAGTTTCAAGCTCGTCCTCGACACCCTCAAGCAGGGCTGTATAATTGATGTCAAAAACTTTTGCTATTTTAATAAGTGTGCTTATATCGGGCTTAGTTTTTCCTGTTTCATAATAGGTGTAGGTAGAACGCTCAATCTTAAGTCTGTCGGCTACCTGCTGCTGTGTCAGACCGCATTCGTGTCTGTAGAATTTTAACCAATAAGAAATCATGCTATACATTCTTATTACCCCCATAAACGAAATAATATAACACCTGTTAGCTACATTATACACTAATTAATATAAAATGTCACTTATTTTTTTTATATTTTGTAAAATTTAACAATATAAACAATTGATAACAACAAAAAAACACATAATCATTAGTTCTTTGACAATAATGACTAATTTTTTCACTTTTAGTCGTTATTTGTCAGAAGTTTACTTTAGTAAATTTTGGATATTTTCGCTGTATTCCGTACCGAGCACTAAAAAAAGGCTTTCTGTCAGTATCTTGTTTCAGATATTTTTACCCGCAGTAATCCTCAATCAGTCGTTTCAGCTTTTTTTCATCTGCTACAACTATGCCGCTGTTTATTTCCTCGGTATCCTGCTGTGGCAGATCGTTCACATTTGTGTCCGAGACAAAGTACGGCTTTATATCATCATTTTTAAAAACTGCAACACGGTTGTTATATGACTTTATGGTATAATAAGGATGAGTCCCCGTCTGAGCATGCACAATATGCTTTTCTTCTGTGCTGCTTGTCTGCCCGTTATGCTTTGATTCTGCTGCCGAATTATTTCTGTTTACCCCGGTGACCGAAGAAATAATTACTCCGGCAAGAAGAACCGTACCGGTTATCAGTATAAGATTTTTCACTTTTTCATTCACTCCCTGTAATATTATTTTGTCAATTAACAACTTAAATATTCGATTCAGACGAAAAATTTTCTACAAAATATAGATATTCGGATTTAATTTTTCAATTTTAAAAAAAATTTATTCCATTTTGCTTTATTTATGGTATAATAACATAGATAGTTTGTAATAATACGGCTGGAACAGCCGTTTCCAAAGCTGAGCCGAAATTTTTTCACAGGGAGGAATTCAGTCAAAATGAGGAAAACCGACATCAGCAAATTTAAAGATGAACAAAACGGTGCGTCGTCCGCGTCTGCCGGTACCATTACAGCAGGTTTTTTCTCGGTAATAGGAAAGGCGCTCATAACGCTTCTTTTCGTTATGATGATCACGGGTGTGGTTTTGCTAATATCCCTGCTGTTTTATGTTATTAATATAGCTAATGAACCCCTTAACATAAATCTTGACAATATGAAGCTCAGCCAGACCAGTAAGGTATTTGTACAGGATCAGAATGATGAATGGATAGAATATCAGCAGCTGTATTCGACGGAAAACAGAGTATGGGTCGATTTTCAGGATATTCCTCAGGATATGATAGATGCCCAGGTAGCAATAGAGGACAAGAGATTCTGGGATCATTCCGGTGTTGACTGGTACAGAACCACGGGTGCTGTTTACAGCCTTGCTACGGGTCAGTCAGATTTCGGCGGCTCTACAATAACACAACAGCTTATAAAGAACATTACCGAGGACAACGAGGTAAGTATAAACCGTAAGCTGAGAGAAATTTTCCGCGCACTCAAGCTGGAGCAGGAGTACTCGAAGGACGATATTATAGAAGCTTATCTGAATATAGTAAACTACGGTAACGGCTGCCGTGGAGTTCAGTCAGCAGCCAATCTGTATTTCAATAAGGACATCCAGAAGTGCAGTATCGCACAGTGTGCGGCTATCGCAGGCATCACACAGAACCCCGTAGCCTATGATCCGCTTGAATACCCCGAGAACAATCGCGAGAGGCGCGAGATCGTCATTGATGAAATGCATGAACAGGGTATGATAACCGATGAAGAGTACAAGGACGCTATGAAGGAGTCCGAAAATATGAAATTTATCGGTTATGTTGTCGAGGAGGATGACGACAGTACCGACTGGAACTGGTACAGTGACAGGCTTTTCCGCGACGTTGTCGACGGACTTATGACACAGCTGAATATCGGCGCGGACTATGCTGAGGATAAGATATATAACGAGGGTCTTAACATATACAGCGCCATGGATCTCAGCGCCCAGACGATAGCCGAGGAAAAGGTAAGAAGCTGGAAGACCCCGAAGGATGAAAAGCTTGACATAGGCTATATGCTTATGGACTTTGACGGGCGAATACTGGCGACCGTCGGAGGAAGATCCGTAAAGGAGGGCAGACTGCTGTGGGATAATGCCAGCCAGTCGGCTCTGCAGCCCGGTTCTACAATAAAGCCGGTGTCGTCCTATGTGCTCGCACTCGAGGACAAGACAATAAACTATTCTTCACTTATATCGGATACTCCGACCTCCGACTGGAACCTTGTTGACGGAAATGTAGTTTCCGGCCCCAACAACTGGTATATGCAGTACTACGGCGATATTACCGTAACAAGAGCACTCAATATCTCATCAAATGCTGCAACTGTAAACGTATTGAAAAAGGTCGGACTTGAGCGCAGTTTTGATTTCCTTACAAAAAAGCTTGGCTTTAAGCATCTTGATCCCGAGATGGATAAAGAAAACCTTGCAGGACTTTCAATAGGCGGCTTCTACGGCGGTGCTACCGTAGAAGAAATGACAGCGTCATATCAGATCTTCTGTAACGGCGGCTACTATTATGAGCCGTACAGCTACTATTATGTAACAGACAACGAGGGCAACGTTATACTTGACAACCGCGACAGAGGTAAGCCCGATCAGATAATTTCAACGGAATCATCTACGATAATGAACCGCCTGCTTCACGATATAGTAAGCTCCGGCGGCGAGGCTCTCGGCTACAGAGTAAAGATCGACGGCTGGGATATCATAGGCAAGACCGGTACCACAGACAGCGACAACGATAACTGGTTTGTCGGCGCGTCTCCCTATGCCGTTGCGGGAGTATGGGCTGGTCATTCCACAGCTCAGACCATAGCCGAGGAGGAACGCAGCAAGGTGCATTACCTGTGGCGTGATATTATGGCAGAGTGGCTTAAGAACAAGCCCTCCAAGACATATCAGCTCGGCGGTAATATTGAACAGCACAATTTCTATCGGGACAGTGGGTTGCTGACAGACTCGTCCTCGGGCGACAACGTGGGAGTCGGCTATTACACCGGCGACAACCTGCCGGCGCGCTATGTTCCGCCTGTATCGCGTCCTTCACATTCAAGTTATGAGGATGATGATGACGACGACGAAAGCTCTGCCGAGGAAGAAGACTCGGAGGAGTCGGTAGAGGAAAGCCCGACAGAATCATCTGAAGAGAGTACGGAAGAACCGACAGAAAGCTCGTCTGACGAAAGCACTGCCGAGGAATCTCCGACAGAAGATCCGTCAGAGGAGGAGCCTACAGAGAGCACCGGAGAAGATGACACAGGAGATGACGATTCCGACGGCGGCGGAGGCACCGATGATACAGAGCCCGAGGAGTAAAATATATATCTAACAACAATCTTAAAATGAGGAGCAGTTTTTTATGGTAATGGTAGCGGTAATGGGATACGGAGTAGTCGGCTCGGGTGTAGTGGATGTACTTACCGAGCATAGTGAAAGTATCGCAAGACGGGCTAAGGAAGAAATAAGTATAAAATATATATTGGATATAAGAGATTTCCCGGGAAGTCCGTTTGCCGATAAATTCACAAAAGACTTTGAGGTCATAGTAAATGATGATGAGGTAAGAGTTGTTGCCGAGGTAATGGGCGGCGTTCATCCTGCATATGAATTTACGAAGAGATGTCTTGAAAAAGGGAAAAGCGTAGTTACCTCTAACAAGGAGCTTGTGGCTACAAGGGGAGCAGAGCTGCTGAGTATTGCCAAGGAGCATAACGCAAACTATCTCTTTGAGGCAAGCGTCGGCGGCGGTATACCGATCATACGTCCGATAAGCCAGTGCCTTGCGGCAAATGACGTAATAGAGATCGCCGGAATACTCAACGGTACTACCAATTTTATCCTTACAAAGATGATAAAGGACAAAATGTCCTTTGAGGACGCGCTGAAGCTTGCTCAGGATAACGGCTATGCCGAGCGTGATCCCTCTGCCGATATAGAGGGACTTGATGCGGGAAGAAAGATAGCCATACTTGCTTCTCTTGCATACGGCAAGCACATTTATCCCGATCTGGTACATACGAATGGTATAACAAAGATAACTCTTGCAGACGTAGCCTATGCGAATGCGTGGGGCGGTGTTATAAAGCTTATCGGTCAGGTGAAAAAGCTTGATGACGGCAGACTTGACATTTCGGTAGAGCCTATGTTTATTGAAAACGGCAGCCAGCTTGCAAATGTAGATGACGTATTCAACGGAATACTTGTACGCGGTGATTCTACCGGAGATGTTGTTTTCTACGGCAAGGGCGCCGGAAAGCTTCCGACTGCCAGCGCTGTAGTTGCCGACATTATAGACAGTGTTAAGCATCTGAAGGCAAGAAAATATCTGTACTGGGCAGACGGCGACGAGTCCTGTGTAAGACCCTATGACGAGAGTGAATACCCGGTATATATCCGTGTAAGCACCGACGACAAGGCTGCTGCTGCCGCAAGGATAAAGGAGCTGTTCAGTAGTGCTCACGCTATAGTTTATTCGGAAGCACCGTCAGACGAGCTTGCGTTTGTTACCGGTGATATGTCTGTAAAGCAGCAGGATGAAGCTATTAAACAGCTTTGTGAAGGAAGCACAAAGCTTCTCTCAAGGATACGTGTATCCGATCTGTGAGTATTTTTGTGCACCGACATAAGTTAAAACAAAGCCTTTTAAAACCTTTGCTGTCATAAGCAGGTGTTTTAATAAAAAAGAAAAAAATCGGGGGAGAGAATATGAGTCTAATTGTACAAAAATTTGGCGGAAGCTCTGTCGCAAATGCAGAGAGAGTTTTTAACGTAGCACGCATCGTCACGGATACCTATAAAGCCGGTAATGATGTTGTCGTAGTAGTGTCTGCACAGGGTGATACGACCGACGATCTTATCGACAAGGCAAACGAGATCAATCCTAACGCCTCTAAAAGAGAAAAGGATATGCTTCTGGCGTCCGGTGAACAAATATCTATTGCCCTTCTGGCTATGGCAATCGAAAAACTCGGTTTCCCGGTGGTTTCACTTCTCGGATGGCAGGCAGGCTTCCAGACAAGCTCTGCTTATACATCAGCAAGAATAAAGAGAGTAAAGACAGACAGAATAGTCAAAGAGCTTGATAAAAAGAATATAGTTGTCGTAGCAGGCTTTCAGGGTCTTAACCGCTTTGATGATGTTACAACTCTTGGACGCGGCGGCTCCGATACAAGTGCCGTAGCTATAGCAGCAGCTATGCACGCAGATCTTTGCCAGATCTTTACCGATGTAGAGGGCGTTTATACGGCAGACCCGAGAAAGGTAAAGAATGCGTCAAAGCTGAAAACCATTTCATATGACGAGATGCTCGAGCTTGCTACTCTCGGCGCTCAGGTACTTAACAACCGCAGCGTAGAGATGGCAAAAAAATATAATATAGAGTTAGAGGTGCTCTCAAGTCTTACAAGAGCACCCGGAACTATTGTCAAGGAGGCAAAAAAAATGGAAAAAATGTTAGTAAGCGGTGTCGCAAAGGATACAAATGTAGCTCGTGTTTCGGTAGTTGGTGTACCGGATACTCCCGGCTTTGCCTTCAAGATGTTCTCAAGGCTTGCTGCAAAGGGTATCAACGTAGACATAATCCTTCAGTCTATCGGACGCGACGGTACAAAGGACATCTCCTTTACTGTTGCTAAGGAGAATGCAAAGGACGCTCAGGCTCTTATGGAAGAGTATATAAAGTCCGCAGGCGGCAAGGATGTTTCTGTTAATGAAAATGTCGCAAAGATCTCTATTGTTGGCGCAGGTATGGAAAGTCACGCAGGCGTTGCTACAAAGATGTTTGAGGCTCTTTATGACGCACAGATCAATATCCATATGATCTCTACAAGTGAAATAAAGGTATCGGTTCTTATTGATGAGTCAGACGCAGACGCTGCCGTATCTGCTATACACTCAAAGTTCTTTGATGACTGATATGCAAAAAAACGCCCTGTGCCGTAGTTAGTACGGTACAGGGTGTTTTTTACTTAAAAGCTTTGCTTGTCCAAAGCAAAGCTTTAAATAAATCAATACTGATGCCGGATAACGGTCAGTCTTGCTCGTTATGATTTTTTTACACCAATCAGAACAGACAAACCAACTTAATTAATTTCAATGTAGCACAAGTGCCGCCCTGTGCGGCACGATGCGGACGGCGCACGAGTATAAACCAAACCTGTACGCGTGCCAACAAGGCAGGCGGTATCACTAACTACAGTGCGCGATTTGCCACCGGCGGCTCGCCGGAAGCACGAGCGGCACCCTGAGCGCCGTGACGCGGACAAAGAGGTATATTATACTAAATTTGAGACGGTGCTGTGTAGTTGGCGGTAACAAGAACTTGCCACGCTCCGGCGTGTCGTGCACGCCCTTGCCGCCGTGCGGCAAGAGAGAGTCGACCGTGCAGGCACTGTGCATTCGACAAAAATTATACTTGAATAATGAATATTATTGTAGTAAAATAATAAACACAGAGAGTTGTTGAAAGCAGGGCTTTTAATAATAAATTCATAAAGAAGGATGTGTCACAGTATGAAAAGAGTTGGTATACTTACAAGCGGCGGAGATTGTCAGGGACTTAATTCCGCGATCAGAGGACTTGCCAAGGGGCTTTATGAGCATTACGGCGAACAGGTAGAAATATACGGTATAATCGACGGCTACCGCGGACTTATATTTAACGAGACAAAGCTGATGAAGCCTGAGGACTTTTCCGGCATACTTACACGAGGCGGCACTATTCTCGGCACATCAAGGCAGCCGTTCAAGCTTATGCGTGTCATAGACGAGGAAACAAGCGTTGACAAGGTTGCTGAAATGAAGAAAACCTATAAAAGCCTGAAGCTTGACTGTCTGGTTATTCTTGGCGGCAACGGTACTCACAAAAGCGCCAATATGCTCTCTGAGGAGGGACTGAACGTTGTTACAATGCCAAAGACCATTGATAACGATATCTGGGGTACCGACATAACCTTTGGTTTTCAAAGTGCAGTAGATATTGCTACCAATGTTATCGACTGTATACATACAACAGCCACATCCCATGGCAGAGTATTTATAGTTGAATGTATGGGTCATAAGGCAGGCT
>JAHKXX010000195.1 GCA_020627425.1 bacterium | reverse complement strand
GTAACGATCATAAAGAGCGACCTGTTTTTTGCATGGCTAAGCGGATTTGGCAGGGATATAGAGCTGAAAAGCCCTAATAAGCTAAGAAAGGAATATTCCGATTATCTGAAGGAGCTTTTATCAATGTATAAAAAGAAATAGGTTATCTGCATATTTCATAATAAATGTTTTTGTTCATAAGCTCGTCTGTATTGTTGTCCGTGTTTACACCAAGCAGCAGCTTGCAGTAAGCACTTTCATTTGAAATATCGAATAAGGGCTTTGCGCCGCTGTTCAGTATAGGAGTCAGACTGTTGTAAACAGAGTCTTGCCCCTTTTTGAATGAGCAGAGATACATATTGATGTTTCTTTCCAAGCACTTTTTCAGCAGGCTCAGAGCGCTGTTTTCTCCGTCCGTTTTTACCGTAGAGGAATGATAGGTAACGTGAACTACCGCTTTTACGGAGGGATCAATTGTCAAGCTGTTGTAATCAAGAGAAGGATACGGGAATATCATCATAACATTGTTATCAAGAGACAGTCTGTTATCAAAAACAGGCTGTCTTTTTCTGTAAATATCTGTCAGCATTATATCCGATATTTTTTTAAAGCTGTCATTTTTGATTATACCGAATACTTTTTTATCAAAGGAGGAAAAGCTGTCACAAAATCTGTCGGCTTCTGTTATCCTGGTGGGCAGATATACCGTAGTATGATCATCCTGTTCGTTTTTGTACACGGTAAAAACGCCTTTTTTAAATTCATTTATCAGACACACGGCTGCGCGGATATTGTCGAGTGCGTTGCTGCGTTCATCATCGGGCACACGGTTTGCGGCAGTAATAATAACCGGTATCTCCAGATGACAAAGACACATAGAAAGCATAGAACTTGAATAAGAGAGAGTATCACTGCCGTGTGTGATAATTACACCGTCATACAGAGACAGATCTGTATTCAGAATACTGTTTACAACAGTCTCCATTATTTTTATATTAAGGTTTTCACTCAGGATATTTACGGGCTGAATACAGTGAAAATCCGTATCGGCACCGTATTTTTTTCTGTAAAGCTCAAGGCACCGTATGCCGCTGCCGTTCTGCGGAATTATGATACCGTTTCTGTTTTCGCTGCCGATGGTTCCTCCGGTCAGTACAGTCAGTATTCTTTTCATACTTTAAAACCTATCTCCTTCCAATATTATTCGGATGTATTTATACTGTGTTAAAATGCTCTTACTTATTATATTAAATAATAATTCGTCTGCGGTCAAGTATTTAAGATATTCAAAACATAAATCCGGATGCCGTGTCGGGTGCATCACCACACGAAAACAGGGAATAGCATTACAATTTGATAAGTCAGTACACTAAACAGAATAGACAAATATACTTGCCTCCATTTCATAGTAGCGTCAAGTGCCGCCCTGTGCGGCACGGCGCGGACAGAGAGGTAATATAAACCAGACTCGTCCGCGTGCCAACAAGGTAGGCGGCAAAATAACTACAGTGCGCGAATTGCTCAGCGCGAGCACGCGCGCCGGGGTTGATTAATTGAATTGATGTATGCTATAATAAATAAAGTTAGTAGAAAGAGAGAGGAATGATAAATACGAAATTTATATCGTGGAATGTAAATGGTTTGAGAGCTTGTATGCAAAAGGGATTTGTAGATTTTGTAAAGAGTCAGGACGCGGATTTTGTGTGCGTTCAGGAAACAAAAATGCAGCCCGGTCAGGCTGAGATACCTCTCACGCCTTGGAATATATATCTTAACAGTGCCGAGAAAAAAGGTTATTCCGGTACTGGTGTGTTCACTCCGCATACTCCGCAGAGCGTTGTGCTAAACGGAATGAATATAGACGAACATTCCCATGAGGGTAGAATGATCACCCTCGATATGGGTAACTATTACCTTGTAAATGTATATACTCCCAATGCAAAGGACGGATTGCTGAGAATTGATTACCGTATGCAGTGGGAGGACGATCTGCGTAACTACCTGATAAAACTGGACAGTGAAAAACCCGTCATTTACTGCGGAGATCTGAATGTGGCACATAATGAGATAGATCTGAAAAACCCGTCGACCAACCGAGGAAACGCAGGCTTTTCCGATGAGGAAAGAGGGAAAATGACAGAACTGCTCGATAGCGGCTTTGTGGATACCTTCCGCTATCTTCACCCCGATGAAACAGGAAGATACAGCTGGTGGTCGTATAGATTTAACGCAAGAAAGAATAACGCAGGATGGCGTATTGACTATTTTATAGTATCAGACAGAATAAAAGACAGAATAACAAATGCAGATATCCTTTCGGATGTACAGGGCAGCGATCACTGCCCTGTGGTACTGGAAATAGATATATAAAGGAGGAGTAGGTATGATAGATGTCGAAAACCTGACTAAGTATTACGGCAGAAGCCTCGCAATAGAAAACGTCAGCTTTTCGCTGGACGAGGGAAAAATACTCGGACTGCTGGGACCTAACGGCGCAGGAAAGTCTACTACTATGAATATAATTACGGGCTATATATCCGCCGATCGCGGTACAGTCAGAATAGACGGTATAGATATGTTTGAAAAACCCTTGGAAGCAAAAAAGAAGATCGGCTATATGCCGGAGGTTCCTCCGCTGTATAACGATATGACGGTCGAAAAATACCTTGCGTTTATGTTCAACCTGAAAAAGGTGCGTCTTCCTATGAAGGCGCATCTTGATAAGATATGTCAGGATACCCAGATAGAGGACGTTCGCGGAAAAATAATAAAATATCTTTCAAAGGGCTATAAGCAAAGAGTAGGACTTGCACAGGCACTGATAGGAGATCCGCCGGTGCTTATTCTTGATGAGCCAACAGCCGGTCTTGACCCTGCACAGATAATAGAAATGAGAAAGCTTGTACGGGAGCTTGGCAAAAACCATACTGTCATTATGTCATCCCATGTTCTTTCTGAGGTACAGGCGGTGTGTGACAAGATAATAGTTATAAACAAGGGTACAGTGGCGGCTGACGCGTTTACCTCTGAGCTGACCGGAACAGGCTCGGGCACCTCAAAGCTCAGACTGATAGTAGAGGGCAGAGAAAAGAGCGTTCTGGCTCTGCTGAAAAGGATAAGCGGTGTTACTGATGTCTCCGGCAGAGGCGAGACGGAACGCGGCTGCTATGAGTTTATAGTTGAGAGCAACACAGATGTCAGACGTCCCGTATACAGGGCGCTTGCAAAGGCGGACTATAATATTCTGAATATGTCTCCTGTGGCTCTTTCACTTGAAGAAACATATCTTGATATAATTTCCGGAAAATACAGCGAAAAGGAGGCTGATGACGATGATGGCGATATTCAGGCGTGAGCTTGGATCTTATTTCAGCTCGCCCGTAGGCTACGTCGTGATCGCGGCGTTTCTGTCGTTCAGCGGACTGTTCTTTTACTACTACTGCCTTTATGCAGGAAGCTCGAATATGAACATTGTTTTTCAGAATATGTTCTCTGTGGTTATGTTTATCATACCCATACTTACTATGAGGCTGTTTGCCGAGGACAGAAAGACAAAAACAGATCAGGCACTGCTTACTTCACCCGTAAAGATCGGATCTATAGTTATGGGAAAATATCTCTCTGCTATGATAATTCTTCTTATCTGCCTTTGCTCTTATCTTGTCGAGGGTCTTATACTGTCCTTTATCGCACATCCGGACTGGAGCGTTATCCTCGGTAATATATTCGGTATGCTGCTGCTTGGCTCGGTTTTTGTGAGCATAGGTATTATGGTGTCCTCGCTTACGGAGAGTATGGTGATCGCGGCGGTCGCTTCCTTTGCGATAAATATACTACTCAGCCTTGTAGACGCGCTGGCTTCTACGGTAAACACAGAGGGCGCAAGGTCCTTTATATCCTCGCTCTCACTTCAGACAAAATATAACAGCATTACCCTCGGCATAATATCACTCGGTGATGTGGTATTCTTTGTAACACTTACTGCTCTGTTCCTGTTTATAACCGACAGGATAATAGAGCGCAGAAGATGGGCTTAAAAAGGGGGTAATCAAAATGGCAGAACTGAAAAATGAAAAGAGATCAGATGAGCAGAATACCTCCGATGAAAAAAAGTACATCAGCAGAAGAGCCAGAATAAGGATCTTTAATCTGGTTCTTTCACTCTGTGTGATCGCAGCGATCGTTATAGTTAATATTATCGCGGGAACTCTTACATCCAAATTTTCCGCGTTTACGGCTGATATAACGAGTATGAAAAACTTTGAGCTTACCGAACAGTCGGTCAAGGTGGCACAGAATGTCACAAAACCCGTTACCATTACCTTCCTTATGTCAAAAGCATCCTATGAGGCATATGATACCTACTGCAAGCAGACGTCCTTTCTTGCAGAAAGAATGGCACTTACATCAAACGGAATGATAAAGACCGAGTATGTAGACCTTATACAGAACCCGACCTTTGCCAATAATTACAGTGACGAAAACCTGAGTACAACAGATATTATCGTAAGCAGCGGAAAAAAATACGATGTACTTGATAAAACAGAGCTTTTTAACTTTGAACAGTATTCCGAAAGCTATTCTATCATCAAGTCCTCCAAATCCGAGCAGGCAATAGATAATTCAATTCTGAAGGTAACAAGCGATGAGTCAACAAAGGTAGCCTTTATAACAGATACTCCTACCGACGACTATTCATATTTTGAACAGACGCTAAGCTCCAATAACTATGAAGCATCAACAATAAAGATCGAGAGTAATACGATACCCTCTGATATTCAGACGCTGATCCTTTACGCTCCTCAGAAAGACTTTACACCGGATGCACTGGAAAAAATCAGAGCATATCTTGACAACAGCGGCAAATACGGCAGAAATCTTCTTTATATTCCCTCGGAGACTAAGTACGATACTCCCAATCTGGACTCCTTTATTGCCGAATACGGTATGGAGGTGGGCGACGGTCTTGCGTTCGATATGGATACAAACAGACTGATGTCCCAGAGCTATTATGAGGCAATAATAGCAAGCTACAGCTCAAAGCTGTACAGAGATAACCTTGATGAAAATTCCAGCCCCGTGCTTGTG